>NZZP01000034.1 GCA_002698665.1 Gammaproteobacteria bacterium
GTAATCTGAACGAATTGCACGTCACTTTCCCACTACGCTTTTAGGCAGTTATGTTATGGCCGGAGTCTACACTATGGGTGGAAATACTCCTAGCCGGCCACTAGGTTTCCTACGTGTAGACTATATTATATAGTATCACATTTAATCCAAAATGGCAACTTTCCGAATATAAATAAGTATATGGCTGGTATAGCAAACTTAACAATAGATCAAGGATCCAATTTTACTTATGACCTAGAAGTCACTAATGCTGACGGAACGGCGTTTGACCTTACTGGATTTACAATGGTTGGTAAAATGGCTCAAGGATATGCAACAACTTATCCTAGAGTAGTATTTACTTGTACTTGTACAGCAAGTATGGCTCTTGAAGGAGTGGTAACTATTAGTTTAACTGCTGACCAAACAAAAGCATTAAAAGCCGGTCGTTGGATGTTTGATGTTGTTGCAACTCACACTGATAGTACGGTTACTCGTTTATTAGAGGGTATTGCTATTGTCACACCGTCTGTAGTAAAAGCTTTTACTTAAACGTTATATTCAAATATCGCTTTATTCTCACCTTTTTTAACAAGTCTAAATCTCGCTTTAGACATAAAGTTTTCTAAAGTAGCCCATTTCAAACCTGAAATATCATCAAATATCCATACAGTTTGATCTGCTTTTCTTTGATTAAAGAATACGGCCTCTTTTAAAACACTTTTAGTATCATGTGGACCGTCAAAGGCAACAAGTTCATATTTAGATATTAAAATTTTATTTTCTTCATAGATAGGATAACCATCGGCAAATCTATTAAAAAACTCTGAATCTTCAAAGTTAACTAAATGAAACTCTGGATAATCTTCAGCAAAGTTTATTAATGTTGTCTTTCTCATTAAGTTATCATAGTTAAACTTTCTTGCTAATACAGAATCAGAAGCTGCATAATCAATATTACCATAAGGGTCAATACCTAAATGTACTAATCTTGTTTGTGGATGATAATTTCTATATGCGTCTATAATAGTTTTACTTCCTAATCCCAATCTAACTCCAAGTTCTACACTACAACCAATAGGTTTTTTTAACATCTGTACTGCCTCTGCCAAAATATCATACTCAACACTATCGCCGGTAAACTTTTCTCCTTCGTTTACTTCTAATGCATATTTTCCAGTTTCAGGATCAATACCTGGATATGTTCTCTTAACATCTTTTGCAGTCTTATCAATAAATCTAGTATCTTTGGCACCTTTGCCTTCAACTTCCGTTTTATATATTGCTGTGTTATGACCTAAATCATTTACAACTGGTATAACTGGTGTATCTATATTTCTATTGTCCATAATTTGTCCTACTTCAAACGTACTGTTACCACTATGTTTACAACGTATTGTGGTATCAGCAAATATTTTAAATCCTTTTTGTCTTGCTTTTCTACAGAAATCAACATCTTCGGAAACAGTATTGTTATGATCTAATGCAGAGTGATAAGTAAAATAAGGATAACCAACTTCTCTTAATACTTTACTTTTAATTAAACAACAACCCATACCACAAGCAACTATCTCAAAGAAAGGATTGTCTTTACATTTATCCCATGGTATACGTCTAGAGCCGCCGTGGTCTCCTGCCTCGTATATTTCTAATGAGTGAGTTCCTGGTATTCTTTGTATATAAAGACCTGATACCATATCTACATCATGCTTAAGCATTCTTTCTAATGTATCTTTTGGAAATGCTATATCACTATCTACAGAAAATAGATAGTCGTAATGTTCTCCCCAATGTGCTATTAAATTTCTTACTTGGTCTATTTGATATCCATAAAAGAATTGAAACTCTACTTTAAATCCTTCTGGTATTGTTAAATCGTATATTGCTTTATATGTATCTGGTTCAATATACTTATTTGTTGGTATTGCTATTAATACTTTTTTCATATTGTTTCCTATTATTTAATGAGGCCTGTTTCTGTCTATTAAAAGAAAGAATACGCTCGGCGTTTTTTGTTTGTTCAGCGCTGTTAATTTTATAATCATTGATAGGATTTATATCATTATAATTATATACGATATCAGACACCACTTTTACTTTTGCAGGATCGGCTTGTTCTATTAATGTGTAGAATATAGAGCCGTCACCTCCTGCTTTGTACCATTCTCCATTTTCATCTTGGAAATTCCAGTCTTCGCAACCATCTAAAAGTTTTGCTTTAAAAGTTCTTAAATGTGTGTACGGCATGTTCCAATTAAATTTGTACATTCTATATTCTTTTCTATCTTTTACGTGAAATGGATACTCTTGTGCTATTAGAGGTATATTATCTACCATTGAATAACAAGACCCATAACTAAATTCTGTTGTGCCATCATAAAGATTATTATATTTTTGTAAAATTTGATTGTCATTAATAAATGAATCATCGCCATCTAAAAACATAACAATGTCCTCTGGTTTACAAAACTTTCTAATAGACTCTATTTGATTTCTTACGGCACCTTGATTTACTCCATTACGAAGTACTTTAATTTTTTTATCATCATCAAAAGCTTTTGCAATATGATAAGTTTCGTCTGTAGAACAATCATCAATTACTATCATTTGGTAGTTTTCATAATCTTGTTGTAAAACTGACCTAATACAATTTGCAATATATTTTTCAGCATTATAAGTTGGTGTTATAATAACTATTCTTTGTTCTTTTTTTCTAGGTATATAATTTTCTTCTAGATTTGTAAATCTTCTACCAAATACTTCTCTAACTCTAGAATTAATATAACTTACTTTTCTATATTCATCTACCGGTAAATATTGTCCTAACATTCTATATAAGTGTTGTTTCCATTGTAGTGCTACACTATCCCAACCAACTATACCTTTAATTTGATTACAAGCATATTGTTTTTGTTGATGTAAATATCTATTGTGATGTGCCATTATTGTGGCTTGTACAAATTTTTCTACTTGTCTTTCTTTAGGTATAAATGGAAATAAAGAGTTTGGTTCTATTGCATAGTCTATCATATAACAAGCTTCACTAACTGCTGTTTCTTCTAAAGCGCCAAAACGTGTACCAATGATAGGTGTATTATATAATAATGACTCTAAAGAAGATATACCAAACGTTTCTGGAAAAGCACCTGGAAATAATTTATAAGTTGCTCTGGCCAATATCTCTGCTATTTCAGATTGTTTAATAACACCTGTAAATTCTATACCTAGTTCTTTATTTTTAGGGTCTTGTGACATCTTCAACCAATCTTGACCTTGAGCGTCCATCTGTCCATCTTTAAATGTATAGAAACCACCAATACAAATTAATTTAGCTTCGGGTATTTTTGCTTTTATTTTAGGCCATATATCCTCTACTAAAGGTTTCATGCCTTTTGTGAAAGCTGCATTGAAGACATATAAGTGTGGATCTTTTTTTCTTATATCTACACCATCGCCACCATTAACTTTATATTCTACAACACCATTTCTTGTTTGAAAAAATCTATGTTTTAATACTTCAAAGTTTCTACGTTTACCATGATCACAATTCATAACATACGTTGAGTGAAAATCAGACAAAGTAAATACTTCATCTATATGACCTTGTACTAATAAGTCTTCTAACATAAGATCGCCGTTTGCAAATGTATCATGCATCCAGACAATTTTATGTTTTGCGTTTGCTTTAATATGTTTATATCTTTGAGGTTGATATTCTTTAAAATGTGTATATTGATTAGGCGCTAAAAAAGGTATGATTGTTCTTAAAGATATTACAATGTCAAATGCAAAGTCATTTTTATAATCTAGTATAGAGTTATCTAGATAGGTAACATCATTATAATTGCCTTCTTTTGCAAGTTTGGCGTCAACACCACAATTGTTAAATACAGTGACTTTAAAGCCTAGATTAGAAAGTTCTTTGGCCATTAAAATAGTCGCAGATTCAGAGCCACCTAAGCCTCTTTTACTTAAAGTATTACCGTCATAGGGTAGACCTATTATATCTAAAAATGCGATAGAAATCATTTATTTTTTCTGTATCAATTCACTACAGTTTATTTATAAATATACTATAACAGAATAATTAAAAAAAGTCAATGCTTGGACTTTTCTAATGAGGGAGATCGTATCGCAATATGCCAGTTATTAAGAACGCCGGTGTCCGTGTAGGATTAGGGCGTATCGGTTATACAGGTTCAGCAGGACCACAAGGTTACACTGGTTCCAAAGGGGACAAGGGTGCTGACGGTTCACCTGGAGGTTATGCCGGTTCACAAGGTTTCACAGGATCAGTAGGTGCTCAAGGACCTGCCGGTGGTTACACTGGTTCAGCAGGTGCTTTAGGGTATACTGGTTCACTTGGTTATACAGGTTCATCGGGAACAGTAGGATTTACAGGTTCACGTGGAGAACAAGGACCGTCTGGCGGCTTTACAGGCTCAGTTGGTTATACTGGTTCTGCCGGAGCAGGTTATACAGGTTCTAAAGGAGACGCAGGCGCCGTAGGATTTGNCGGCTCAGTTGGTTATTCTGGTTCAAAAGGCGATATAGGTTTTAGTGGTTCTAAAGGAGACGCAGGCGCCGTAGGATTTAGCGGCTCAAAAGGTGACCAAGGTGTAATAGGTTATTCGGGTTCTAAAGGAGATACAGGCGCTGTAGGTTTTTCAGGCTCTAAAGGAGATACAGGCGCCGTTGGTTTTACAGGTTCAGCTGGCGTAGGTTATTCCGGTTCAGCAGGAGCAGGATTTACTGGTTCACAAGGTCTCGTTGGTTTTACAGGTTCAGCAGGAACAGGTTCAGATTCACCTTTAGTATTCACAACTTCAGGAGATTATAGAACACTTACAGGATTTTTGGAAGGTGGTACAACTTCTACAATTAGAACAGCAGAGTTTCATAGTGACTTATTAAGATTAACTCTTGCTACATTTACTCCTTCTTTTTCAGCTTCAACAACTCCAAGTTCATCATTACGTTGGGATCAACCTTGTACAGGATTTTCTGTATCAGTAGATAACCCTAGTGATGTCACAAATGATTTTATAAGTTCAGTTTACTCTATCACTCAAACAAGTGGAAGTGTTAACGGTACTTTGTCTAATTATACAGCAGGTAGTTTTTCACAAACACCAGCAGGTGGTGTAGATTGGAATCAATCTTTNACTGTAGACAATTCAAATTCATATATTAGATCAACATCAACTACTCGTACCGGTGGTTCAGCAGGCGCAACAATTAAATTTAATCATAATGACGGCAGTGAATCTGAATATACAGCTTCAGATACTAATTTCAGTGTAAGCTGGAATACAGCGTCAATGAGTTTATCTAAAACAAATGTCAGTGGAAAAACATTCCTAAAAACTTACTCTAGTACTTCGTACTCAACTAACGTAAGTGGCATATTAACAAATTCAAACACCTCTCATGCTTTAACAGCAAGTGGAGGTACTTTGAGTACAACATCAGGAAGCGGGTATGTAAGTGGTACATTTACTTTTACATCACCTATACATAAAGACAATACAGGCGATACTCGTACAGTTTCAAATATCTGTACGTTCACAAGACCGGTTGATGTAACCGGCACCTCATACACGGCGACTCACTCGTCAACAACANGCAACGTAAGTGCCTCATTCACGTATCCGTCTTTCTGGTTGTGGACGACAAGTACAGGAAATCCTCCTANNTTGTCGGANATTATTGACGACAGTCAANCAACAGGTTTCAAGACTTCTACGAACCAATTGGGTTCCAACACGAAAGATTTCCCAGTCCAAGCAATCAACAATACTGATTCTAATCCTCGTGCTTTTTGGTTCGTAGTAAGGGACTCTGCTTCTCAACCAACAACATTTAAAACTGGTGCAAGTGCCGGATTATTATCAGATGTTTCACAAACAGATGGTGGTACAATTAATTTAATACCATCTTCTCCTCCTTCGGGATTAACAGATGAAGCATATCACTTATACGGAATTACACTTCAACCAGGTACAACTTATGTGGAGATTAGTTAATGGCTAGTAATTACGACGGATTAACCAGAAACGTATGGCCAGGTACATGGAGTACCGGGACTAACTCCCCTATTGTACTTGATACAGAGGTTAGAGGTACCTTACATTCTATCACTGGAGATTTAAACGACAGACTAACAGATATCCCAGGTGCTAGAATACAAGAAGGTATGTTAGTGTATGTTAAAAATACATACACATCAGGAAGTACAACATACACAGGCGATAATTATTTTACTTACAAACTAGCAGTAGGCCAATCTAGAGACGCAACAACAGGTGCCGTTCCTAATGCAGACGCAAACTGGTCATTGTTCAGTGTATCAGGTGGTTCTGGTTATACAGGTTCAGCAGGTGCAATTGGATTTACCGGCTCAAAAGGAGATATAGGTTATTCAGGCTCTAAAGGAGATTTAGGTTATACAGGATCAAAAGGCGATCAAGGTGTTGTAGGATTTACAGGCTCTAAAGGAGATCAAGGCTCTTTAGGATATACCGGCTCAAAAGGAGATATTGGTAGTGTAGGATTTACAGGTAGTAAAGGTATTCAAGGTGCAACAGGATTTGATGGCTCTGTAGGATTTACAGGCTCAAAAGGCACAAAAGGAGATATAGGGTATTCAGGCTCTAAAGGCGATACAGGATTTGACGGCAGTAAAGGAGATTTAGGATATTCTGGAAGTAAAGGCGATATAGGTTTCAGCGGCTCTAAAGGAGACACAGGAACAGCCGGCGCTGTAGGATTTGTAGGCTCAAAAGGAGATTTAGGCTATACAGGATCAATTGGTTATAGTGGTTCAAAAGGCGATCAAGGTGTAATTGGTTATACAGGTTCGGAAGGAAATTTAGACGTTGCTGTTTCAGCAACACCACCAGGTTCAGCAGGACTTGGCGATGTTTGGATTGATAACGCAACAGGTATTCAATACTTCTACATGAACGATGGTAATAGTAATCAATGGGTAGAATTATCCAACCAAGGTATTGTAGGATTTACCGGCTCTTCTGGTTCTATAGGTTATACAGGTTCGGCAGGAACATCAAGCTCTTCTATAAGTGCTGGCAATAGTTCAGTATCAGTAGCAGACACAGGTACAGATGGCGAAGTCACATTTAGAACGGAAGGAACCGATCGTTGGGATATTACAAATGGTGGACATTTATTACCAGTAGCACATGAACAATATGATATAGGTAGTGCTTCAAGAAAAGTTAGACACTTATTCTTAAGCGATAACAGTTTAAAAATGGGAGCAAATGAAATCGCTTTAGGTTTAACAAACGACAAATTAACAGTTAATAGTCAATATGTAAATACTAGTGAACACGAAACAAATGATAGTACAGGTGCAATTGACATAACAAAACGAAATCACTTTATTACAGCAGGTATACATTATACTTTAGCAGATGGTACATATGTTGGACAAGAGCTTTGGTTCTATAAATCAGGCGTCACAGTCTCAACATATTCAGATATTACTGTTGCTAATGCAAAGGTTGTGATAGCAGGTAGTGGTGCAACAGAATTAAGGACTTCACACAAATGGAGATTAGATACAACTGGCAGTGTTTTTGCCAATTCTTTCTCTTGTGTTTGGGATGGCCAAGGGTGGTGCCTAAATGGTGGTACAATTGGCGCATAAAAATATTGATAACTCTTGTAAAAGAGAGATATATTAAGTTATAAATAGAGGTAGGAAAAAGAAACGAAACACTTTTTTCTTGCAAGAAATTTATATAAAGACGATTGATTATGTATTATTTTGAAAAGTATTATTTAATTAAATAAAACAATTAGGAGAAACACAAAATGGCAATAAACTTTCCAAATTCGCCATCGTTNAACGACCTTTATACACTNGGCACACGTCAGTGGAAATGGAACGGNAACGGTTGGGCGCTACAGCCTTTAACAGCAGGTTTCACTGGATCAATCGGTTATACCGGTTCTAAAGGTGATATCGGTTATACAGGTTCTAAAGGAGCAACTGGTTTAGGTTTTAACATTGCTAAGACTTATACAAGTGTTGCTAACTTATCAGCAGATACGTCTCCATCAGGCATTGCGACTGGTGAATTCGCTATCATTGAAAACGGCTCNTTAACAGACGCCGAAAATTCTAGATTATACCTATGGAACGGTTCAGCTTACTCATTCGTATCTGACCTTTCTGGTACAATTGGTTTCACAGGTTCTAAAGGGGATACTGGTTTCACTGGATCAAAAGGTGATATTGGTTTCACAGGATCTAAAGGGGACATTGGTTACACAGGTTCTAAAGGGTTTACAGGTTCTAAAGGGGACACTGGATTTACTGGATCAAAAGGTGACATTGGTTACACTGGATCAAAAGGTTTCACAGGTTCTAAAGGGGACATTGGTTACACAGGTTCTAAAGGTGACATTGGTTACACTGGTTCCGAAGGTAATCTTGATATTACAACATCAGCTTCACCGCCAACTTCAGGCGTAGGAGAAGGTGACATTTGGGTAGATAACGCTACAGGCGTACAATACTTCTACTACAATGATGGTAACTCAACTCAATGGGTTGAATTATCTAACCAAGGTGTTGTTGGATTTACAGGTTCAAAAGGTGCTCAAGTTGACACTATTGACTCAAGTAATTTCAGTTCAGCGGTAACGTTGATTATCAAAAACTCTAGTGGTACTGCATTAAAAACAATCATAGGAAACGCTTCGTAAGAAGTATAGAGAAGGAGAAAATATAATATGGCTACAAGAAACCCATTAATATACAACTCGGGTGATTTAGTTGAAATGACTTCGGCTCAGATTGACGCTGTAGTTGATAATATTGTTTATCAATATTCTCAAANTCCGTCAGTGACATTATCAGTTGTTGGTAGTGGTGGTACTCTAGGTACGATTAACGATACTAGATTAAAAGCAGGTACGCATTCTACGAATGCTTCCTCTTTTCCAGGTTCTGGAACAACACAAGACCCACAAACGGTAACAGTTGGTTACGATAAAGTAAGTCAAGCAGTTGCTTCGGTTTCGCCGACAGCTGACTCAGGTAAAACTTGGCCTATCTACTACACAAGTGGTGGTGACGTTCAAGCTATGCCTTTAGCAGATATTAAGGATACGTTCTTACATCCTGCTATTGATTTATTAACAGCGGCTTCAACTACGACACAGCAAGGAGGTACATACTTTGTATCATCTAACGCTAGTGAAAGTGGTGCTACTGAAGTTAGTGGAAGTTCAACTCCGATATTTGTTGATACAAGAGCTAATACTGGCGCTTATTCATCAAGTACGATTGGATCACACGCACTAGATAACCCTACAACGATTACTAGCTACTATTTACATAGAGTAAATGGTGCTACGTCATCATACGCAAGTCTATTAAATGTAGACGGTTCAAATGACCTACAGCAAACTGGTTCATCTTTTGACACACTTTGTCAAGAGTGGATTAGATACACAGCTGCTAGTTCAGGAGACGGTTACACTATTAGATATAACTTTAATGGTTCTGGTACAACTAGAGGGTCAGGTATGGCAGATACTAAACTTGACGGTTCTAATTACCAAACACACCAAGTTAACGGTGATGATTACAGAGCACAGGAGTTTCCAGCTGGTTCAGCTGCAACTGCTGCTACTCATACATTAAAGATTGTTAAAGCTTAATAATCTCTAGTAATCACGTAAACAAATTAAACCCCCGGCGCTTCGGTTCCGGGGGTTTTTTATTGGAAAATAGCTATCCTAAAGTCAGTATAAATATTATAAATATGTGGACAATAACATTAAAGGATAGAATTATTATATGCCAATAAATTTTCCGACAGGACCGTCAACCAATGACACGTATAATTTAGGTACTCGTACATGGAAGTGGAACGGCGAGGCATGGGAATTACAACCATTAACAGGTGGTTTTACAGGTTCACAAGGTTATACTGGCTCAACAGGTATTGTTGCGCCTTTGACTATAGATACAACAAACAATAGAGTAGGTATTAATCAAACAAATCCAGCAACAACTTTAGAAGTTAAAGCTGCTATACCTAAAATTAGAATAAATGATACCGATGGTTCAGATTTAATAACTGATTTGTGTGGTGCAGCTGCTGATTTTCAAATAAAATTGGATCCAAATGCTGCTGATACTGGTGGTAGTTTAAGAGTTTTTATAAGTGGATCTGAAAAATTTAATATAAGACCAACTGGTAGAATTGGTATTGGTACAAGTGCTCCTTCTGGAATGATGGAGATTGTTAATAATACAATTTCAGATGACTCATTATTATTAACATCAACGGAAGATTCAAGTACAGCTGGTCCTGTTATAACATTAAAAAGAAACAGCTCAAGTCCTGCTGACGCAGATTATCTAGGACAAATAAAATTCAAAGGCGAAAATGACGCCGATCAAGAAATAATATATGCTAAAATTACAGCTAAAATAGATGACGCTTCCGATGGTGATGAAGATGGTATCATAGAAATCACACATAAGAAGGCCGGCGCTAATAATATTTCAGCAAGATGGAAATCAGACAAATTGATGTTGATTAATGGTACTAGTTTAGATGTAGCTGGTGACATAACTTTAAGTACAGTTAATAACACAACAAATATAAAAATTAAAGATTCAAGTGGTAGCGTATTAAAAACTATGTACGGAACAACCAGTTAATTAAGGGATAAATAGAATTATGGCAACACCAACAACAAGAGAACAATTAAAAGAATACGCTTTAAGAGCATTGGGTCAACCTGTTATAGAAATTAACGTTGACAATGATCAATTAGAGGATAGACTTGACGAAGCTTTACAATACTATTCTCAATATCATATGAATGCAATAAGAAGATGTTATTTAAAATATCAATATACACAGGCAGATTATGATAGAATCGTCACTAATGGAGACGTATCAGAGTCACAAACTAAAAACTCGGTAACTACAACATGGAAAGAAAATGCAAATTATATCGTAGTTCCAGAATCAGTTATATCTGTCACTAATATATTTCCTTTTTCAAGTAAAGGAAGTTTGAATTTATTTGACGTAAGATATCAAATGAGATTAAATGATCTCTATGATTTTTCTTCAACATCGGTAGTTAATTATGATATAGTAATGAGACAATTAGATTTTTTAGATCATATATTAGTAGGTGAAAAGCCATTAAGATTTAATCAAAACGATAACAAACTATTCATTGATATGGATTGGAAAGAAGATTTACAAGTTGGTGAATATTTGGTAATAGATTGTTTTAGAAAATTAGATCCAGAAACATTTACAGATGTATATAATGACCAATGGTTAAAAAGATATGTCACAACACTATTTAAAAAACAATGGGGAGCAAACCTGTCTAAATTTAACGGCGTTGCTATGATAGGTGGTGTGACTCTTAACGGAGGCCAAATATATTCTGAATCACTACAAGAGTGTGAAAAATTAGAAACAGAAATACGTACAACGTTTGAAGAGCCTCATAACTTCATAATAGGGTAAACAATTATGGTAGTAATGAATCCATACTTTCAGCACGGAGATGGGATCGGAAATGCATCCGAGAAATATCTATACGAAGATTTAATCATAGAAGGATTAAAAATATATGGTAATTTAGTTTACTATATGCCGAGAGATATTGTAAATAGAGATTTAGTATTAGGCGAAGACGTTAATAGTAAATTTAAAAATGCTTTTCCTATTGAAATGTATTTTGAAACTACCGAGGGATTTGCTGGTCAGCAAGAATTAATCAATAAGTTCGGATTAGAAATTAGAGAAGATACTACATTGATGGTATCTAAAAGACGTTTTCATAATAAAGTAGACGTTAGAACAACATTAAACGTAAAAGGTAGACCTAACGAAGGAGATATTATATATTTTCCTTTAATGAATAGTTTTTTTGAGATTCAATTTGTTGAAGATCAGGAACCATTCTTTCAATTAGGAAATTTACCAGTTTATAAATTAAGGGTAACACGTTGGGAATACTCAAACGAAGGACTGGATACTGGAGTACAAGGCATTGACGATAAAGATGAAGCTTATTCTACAAACTTATTAGTAGATAGAATACATTTAGAAGATGGCAAAGGCACTATTCAACTTGAACAAGATGATGAATCTTCAGGTAATGCTAACTTCTTAATTAATGAAAGTTATGATAGTACAAAGGTTACGGTTCAAACACAATCAACATATGCACAAAATTTAGATTTAGATACAGCGGCTGGCTTTGATACAGCTAGTGTTGCTGATGATGTGCTAGACTTTACAGAAAGAAATCCATTTGGGGAGGTAGATGAAGTATGAGAGACGTAAAAGGTTTAATATCCTACACAAGTAAACAGG
>NZZP01000035.1 GCA_002698665.1 Gammaproteobacteria bacterium
TTGATTTTTGGAAAGGTGCAAACTTTAAACTAAAAATTAGAAAAGTTGATGGTTATTGGAATTATGATAAATCAGAGTTTGAGGCAGTAAGTACGGTTGCTGAAGGCGATGACAAAATCAAGGCGATTTGGTCAAAGCAATATCCTCTAAAACCATTCTTGGCACCAGATAATTTTAAATCCTATGATGAACTCAAAGAGAAACTGAATAGGGTAATATCGGGTACAAGAAGCACTAAAACTGTTGAAAGTGATGAGCTCCCGCCAGCACAATCAGCACCTAGTGTGAAAAGTATGGAAAGCACAAGTCCAGCAGCTAGTGAAGATGACGACACGTTATCTTACTTTAGTAAATTAGCTGAGGACGAGTAATCCTAAACCGTTCCCTCCGTTTAGACAACATACTTTAAGGGCTCTTTAGTAATAAAGAGCCCTTTTTTCATTATAAATATACACATGGCAGTAAGTATACTAGACACATTAGTTGATAAGGCTGATGGCGCTCAAAAGTCAGCGTCATGGTATAGAAGAGCAGTTGGTTCAATTGCAGACAGAATAACAGCACGAAAACTAATAAATCAGAATAAACTAATAGGTAGACCATCTGTTGGTAGATTAAATCTATTTGTATATGACCCTAAATATAAACAGGTATTGCCGTATTATGATATATTTCCTCTAGTGTTACCATTAGAGACAATAAAGGGTGGATTTGCAGGTATTAATTTTCATTATTTACCACCAAACCAAAGATTTACTTTATTGACACAATTACAGACGTTTAACGTACAAGGTGGTAAGGTGTCTAGTGGAAATAGATTTGATGTTAGTTATAACAGAATTAAAAAACTACCATTGGCGAAAGGTTGTATTAAGAAATATCTATATGGACATATGAGAAGTCAGTTTTTAAAAATAGATTATGACGAGGCTGCTTTGGCAGTATATTTACCAATCGCTCAATTTAAGAAAGGGAGACCATATTAATGGCCATTTTAAGAGGCGGAAAAAGAATAGGCGGATTTGATATCCGAATTGGAATACCAAGAGACAGGTCGTTAGACAATGTTACCGGTGATCCAAGATTAAAACGTACACAAGGTGGTAATCCTGAATCTACAACAGGTAGAGTATTGGCGATGGTCAATGAGGCCGAAGGATTTGCTCGTAAGGCAAGATATTATGTTGAGTTTAATTTACCGTCATCTTTAGGTGGTGGCATGGCTGGTCCTGATGGTACAACAGGTTCAGTATCTTCATCAATGACAGACGAGACATATGGCTCATTTAGAACTAGTGCCGATATGAATGCTATTCATATAGCAAATGGTAGACGTGTTCAAGCATTTTGTTCAGCAATAGAAATGCCTGATAGAGAAATAATTACAAAAGAAGTTAGACATGGTAATACACCAGCTAGACATATTGCATACGATTTTAAATCAGCAGAGATAACAGCAACATTTTATGCTGATAAATTTTTAAGAGAGAGATCATACTTTGAAGCATGGCAGGCTGCCGCTTTTAGTACAAAATCTTATAACATGAACTATTACAAGAATTATGTTGCTGACATGAGAATATACCAATTAGGACAATTTGCGTCAAGACAAGAACGAGACGATATAACATATGCAGTACAATTGTTTGATTGTTTACCTACAAGTATTAGTAAAGTAGATTATTCTCACGATGAAAATACAGTACAGACATTTTCTGTCACATTTAAATTTCAATATTGGATTAATTTCTTCCTTGATAAACAAGGCGAGATAGAATTAGGCCAATCTACATTTAATACACCGACAGTGAAACAGAAATCAGGTTTATTTGGAGGTTTACTTGGTAAACTACCACCTGAATTGAGACGAGCAGGTAGAGACGTGTTGAACAATTTGAGACGTAGAGTACCGTTAGGTAAAATTACCGGCGGTAGAGCGTTCCCACCGTTCAAACTACCACCATTAAATTTATAATTAAGGAGATAATATTATGGCATTACCGATAATAGAGACACCGACATATGAGTTGACATTACCTTCCCAAGAATTGAAAGTGAAGTTTAGACCTTTTCTTGTTAAAGAAGAAAAGATAATGTTAGTTGCTCTTGAGTCAGGTGAAGAAACAGAAATAAACGAAGCGACTAAAAAGATTTTAAGTGCTTGTACATTTAACAAAGTAGATGTAGCTAATTTACCAACGTTTGACATTGAGTATATGTTCTTACAAATAAGAGCAAAGTCAATTGGTGAAATTTCTAAATTTAAAGTTATTTGTCCAGATGATAAGTCCACTTATGCAGAGGTTGAAATTGACTTATCAAAGATTGAGGTACAAGTAGATGATGAACATACGAACAAAGTAGTTATTGATGAACAAAGGCAATTGGGTGTTGTTCTCAAATATCCTACGATGGCAATGGTCAGCAAAGATACATTAAAAACCGCTGATTACGATACCGTATTTGATTTAATGTTAAATTGTGTACATGAAATCTTTGAAGGAGAGAAAATCTACCCTGGAGTAGATACAACCAAAGAAGAAATGAAAGAGTTTTTTGAGAAATTACCACAAGGTGCTTTTGATAAAATAAGAAAATTCTTTGACACTATGCCTAGATTGAGACATGAGCAAGAAGTCACAAATCCAAAGACAGGTGTTAAAAGTAAAGTGACCTTTGAGGGTCTCAACGATTTTTTCGGATTGGCCTCACCCATAATAGCCTAGAGGCGTACTTTGAAGTTAATTTTGCGTTAATGCAACATCATAAATATAGCATTAGCGACATTGAACAAATGTTACCATGGGAACGTGATATATACGTTAGTATGTTGACTAATTATATTAAAGAAGAAAACGAAAAAAGACAAAGGGAGATAAAAAATGGATAAAGAAGAAAAGATTGTAGTACCTGCTGATGTAAAAGAAATCAGTAAGAAAGTAAAGGTTGATTTGGAAGTGGACACTAGTGTTAAAGATTTAGGTCCTAACCCTTACGTAAAAATTATACACATGGCAAGAGCTGTAGACGCATGGAGAATATTCCCTAGACTATTCTTAACAGTTTACATAATCTTATTATACAAGTGTGTAATTTGGTATATGAACTTAGCACAACCTAGTATGGAACAAAGTGGGTTAATCAGTATCGTAGTTGGTGCTGGCGCTGCCTGGTTTGGTTTATATACAGGTTCAAGTAAAAAGATAAAATAAATAGAACATGGCACTACCAAGTTTAGATAACACAGCAGACGACCAAACTCAAATCGCAATTGATGTTTTAGGTAAAGCAATAATGGCTAAGGCTAGCGTTGCAATAAAAGGTGCTACCAAGACTATTGTACCTAATATACCTCAAATGGTTAATAATTTAACAAAAGATTTAGAGAAAGGTCCTATTCATAACTTTACAAGAGTAATTAGAAAGTTAGAAACTTTGGTAGGCAATTTAGGTTTAGATTTAAGAGAATACAATCAAGACTTGGCCAAACTATTACAAAAAAGAGAAGAAAAGGCCGTTAAGTCAGAGGAAAAGGTACAAAAATTAAGAGAGCAAGGTGTTGTTGCACGTGTTAATCAGACGACAAAAGAAGTACAGATATTATCTAAACATGAAATAAAACGAGAAGAAAAGGCCATAAAAGTAAGAGAAGCAAAAATATTAAAATTAGAAACACAAATAAAACGTGACACAGCCAAACTACAAACACGAACTTTTGGTAAAGATGAAAACCAAGCAAAAACAAAAAAAGATATACAAAAGAACTCTATTGAGTTAGCAAAACTACAAGACATACAAGAAAAAAAGAAAGGCGATTTAAGCACACCTGAATCTACCACTGTTGATACTGGTAGAAAACAATTGCCTATGTTTGTAGAAATGATTAAACAATCATTTTTGGAACCATTTCAAGCTATGGGTGAGGCTTTTAGTCAAGTTAAAGAACAAGGTAAAGAAGGCGGTAAATTAGTAAACTTCTTAACTGGTGGTATATTCTTAAAAGCATTTAAAGGTTTAGCTAAAGGTATTAGAGCAATAAGTGGTTTCTTCTCACTTGCTAGATTAGTATTGATTGCTAAATTTGCATTGGTAATTGGTGCTATTGGTTTTGTTGCAACAAAGATAAAAGCAATCGCTAATTTCTTCAAAAAATTGATGGAGTGGTTTAGAAACTCATGGTTAGGTAAGAAATTAGGTTTAGTAGATGAAGATAGCGCAGAATCAAAGAGCTATGATATAAAGAAAAAAGAAGATCAAATAGCTAAACACGAAAAAGAAATGGCTGAAGGCGATATGAGAACAGCTACTGGAAAATCCAGAATAAAACAAGTTGACAAATTAAAAAAAGAAATAGCTCTATTAAAAGAAGAACAAGCAGAAATTTTAGCAAATCAAGTTGGTGATGGTGAAATGCCTAAAATAGAAACTGAAATAGCAGCGGCTGATAAAGGTTTAAAAGAGAGATTTAATTTTGACAAAGACAATGAAGCTTTTAATAATGCAAAAATGCAAAATGACGCATTAGCAGAGTTTAATAAAGCTAATAACGCTTCTAAAAAAGGTTTAGAGGCTCGTGGCCATGTAATGAATAATATTAACAATGTTGTTCAATCTACAACTAGTAATAATGCAGCTACAGTTGGTGTTGTGAATAATGACGCTGACGAAACTATAACAAATACCTCAACCTCACGTTGGGATTAAGATAAATCTTTTTCAGTAATAATTTTGAACTCAGCACCGTTATCTTTACAATAACGAGTAGCGGCTTGCCATTTAGCTTTATTTCGTATATATTCAAAACTCTCACGCATATATGATCTAGTTTTACGGCCAGTTGGTTTTTTTGGTGGGACACATTGACGTGATGGTTTAACTTCAATCAATATCTTTTTACCTTTAATAGTCTTAACAATAAAATCTACAAAATATCTGTGCCATTTATTGTCAATGGGACTATAATATCTAATTGGTAACTCCTCACTTGCCCAATGTTCTATCTCTGGATTTTTATCTAAATATACCATCATACGTCTTTCTAATAAAGAACGATAAATAATGTTGGTAGGGTCGCCAACGTACTTATTAGGGTTGGCAGGTCTATATTTTCCTTTAAAACTTTTCTTCATAACTGTTATAAATATACCAGTATATATAAAGGAATTAAATATGGCTTGGACAAACAAGGTAGCAAACATAATCAAAGGTAAAATAGGAACGATGGTGGCTAGTCACATTGCTAGTAAACTATCCTATGCCTCACAAGGTCAGACTACGAAAGTAGCGGCCAAACTATTAAATAAATCTCCGTTAGAGATAGGAACAACAGGACCCATGTCACACATGGAACCTATGAATAATCCATATAATTATGGTACAGTATACTATCCAAACGAAACATCTAATTTAGGTGCCGGACATTATGTTATATTTGATATTGTATCTCATAAAGCATCCAAGTTTAAAGACAGTACTGTTAATAGTCAAGGCTCATTAACATCAACAGGAACAGCGGCAGATGGTTCAAGAGCTAAAGTGGCAAACATCAAAAGATTTGGTATACCAGCATATAAAAAATTAAGGTCAACATCTTCAGGTTTAATGTCAACAAAATCTGATACACATAATTATATTTCAGATAGTATTATATTATATACACCAGCCGAGGCAATGAAATTTGGTTATGCAGCCGCTTATGAAGATACGCCAACAGGTTTAGCAGGTGATTTAGGTCAGGCTATTGGTTCTGTTATGAACGAAAGTGGTTGGATGGATAAAATAAAAACAGCAGGTGTTAAAGGCGGCCAATTAGTTGGCGAAGTAATGAAGTCAGCGGCTTTTGGAGCTGCAGGTATAATACCAGGTTTTGAAAATAGTAGAGCAGTATTAGACAAAGCACTAGGCCAAGCAAAGAACCAAAATTTAGAAATGGTATTCCAATCTGTACCATTTAGAACATTTAGTTTTCCATTTGTATTTGCACCAAAGGATGAAAAAGAAAAAGATATGGTACACAAAATTTTACAGTTGTTTAGATTTCATATGTTGCCTGAACAATCTAATGGTATTCAAGGTGGATATTTCACAACACCATCCGAATTTCAAATATCATATATGTACAGAGAAAATGAGAACGCATATTTACCAAGAATTAGTCGTTGTGTTTTAAAAGAATGTAATATTGATTATGCACCCGAAGGAGTTGTATCATCATTAATTGCAGATGAAAGAGGCGCACCACCAACTATTATAAAAATGGATTTAACGTTTGGTGAAACAGAAATTATGACTAAACATACAGTAGCGGAAGGATTCTAATATGTATTTTCAAAAGTTTCCAAAAGGTTTATATTCTAACGATGGTATTACTCAAAAAGAGGTTACCAATATATTTAAACGTGTTAAGATAAGACAAAAGGTAATTAACGAAGCAAGTTTATATCAAGAGTATGATGTACCAAATGGAGAAAGACCTGAAGATACAGCAATGAAACATTTTGGTGATCCTCAATATCATTGGGTAATATTAATGACAAANAATGGTCAAGATGGATTTTATGATTGGCCTTTAGATTTCAGAGCGTTTGAAACTTTTGTTGCAGAAAAATATGCCAATCCAGACGCAATACATCATTATGAAAAGGCACAATCAAGTGGTCCAACAAAATCAAATGACAATTCACATATGATAGAGGTTAACAGTACGGAACCTGGTGCTGTGTCAGTTTCAAATAGACAGTATGAACAAAGAATACAAGATCAAAGAAGAAAAATCAAATTACTAAATCCAGGTTTCTTGCCTGTATTACTAGAAGAATTTGATAAATTGATAAATGAATAATTATGTACGATCAAATAAATGCAGACACATTAACTAAAGCAGGACAATTTGTACTATCCGATGTACAATTAATATCTTACCAATCTTTTGAAGGTGGTAGTGAACCAAAAAAAGTCAGTGTCAGATCACAAATAATGGAAATCAACATATATGAGGATATATTTACCAAAGGTTTATCTGGCAATGTAGTAATTGTAGATAACCAAAATGTTCCTAACCATTTACCTCTTACTGGATTTGAACGAATAGAATTTAAACTGAACACGCCTGGTATATCAAAAGGTTTTGATTTCACATCGGTGACCGGCCACCCTATGTACATCTATAAAATATCAGGTAGACAAGAGATAAGTCCAAGAACACAAGCTTATGTTTTACATTTTTCTTCCAAAGAAATATTAACAAATGAGAAGAAGAAAATATACCGTGCCATGTCAGGCAATATAGACCAAATGATAATGGATATATTCAGACGTGATTTAGAATCTAACAAGACATTAATACTAGAAGAAACAAATGGTGCTCGTAAGTATGTACCAACAGGATTAAGGCCGTTTGAATTTATTGATGGTCTATGCAACAATGCAGAGTCAGGTAGATTTGCTAATGCAGGTTTCTTATTCTATGAAGACAGTACCGGATATAGATTTAGAAGTATAGAAAATATGTTGGCGATTACAGANGGTTCGGCTAGACCTGCCGTTGCAAGGTTTGAAAAGAAACCAAGGTCTGTTAAAGGTGGTACAGGTATTACCAATATTGCCCAAGAAATGCAAACAGTTAATAGTTTCACAATAGATAACCAATATGACACAATAAAGAATTTAAGGAATGGTGTATTTGCAAGTAGAACTATTACACACGATTTAATGAATAAGACATACAATATAAGTGATTACGATTATAATATAGAGTTTGAGAATAATTACCATACAGAGCATGATGGTAATGGTGGTAAAACAGATGATAAATCAATGGCGCCAATGATAAATTATCATGGTAAACAATTTAGTGATTATTCAGAGGCCGCTGTATATTTAAAATCAACAACAAGTAATATACATAATGATTTTGAATCGTCTTCAGGTAATAATATGGCCAAGAGATTGTCACAAAGATTGGCTTTCGCCGCTATGCAGGTATCACTCACAGCAAGAGGTTTCACAGGATTATCCGCTGGTGATGTAGTTGCACTAGAGATTCCGTCATATGAACCAGTTGGTGCTGATAACCCTTTAGATAATGATCCGTACATGTCAGGAAGATACCTGGTTAAGAAGATTAGGCACCGAGTAGATACTACGAAGGATAGTCACACAATGGCAATCCAATGCGTTAAGGACGCCGTTAGGACACCATATCCAGTAGAGACCATAGATACCTTTACAAATAGGGAAAACACCGACGCCACAAACGTATTGCAATATGATTTAGATGACGCAATAGTAAATGAAGCAAGTAAAGGAGATAAACCTGACTTTCTCTCATAATTTCAGAGAATCTCCGAGTTTTCCGACCGCTCCGCTCGCTTTGACGATAGATATATTAATGGAGGCCATATAAAGAGGCCATGACGAGAGAAAGAACTGATAATAACATATAAACAACATAAGAAACTATCAATTAAACAATGTATAATAAAGAGAACAACCCTTATAGACACATAGATACTATGCTCAAGGCGGCCTTTGTTAAATCCTTTCAGGTAATGCAGAGAACAAACACCACA
>NZZP01000036.1 GCA_002698665.1 Gammaproteobacteria bacterium
CTAGGGATATTTATATCCCATCAGATTTTTCATCTGCATCATTTTTTATTATAGCTGCGCTTATTAAACCTGGTTCTAATTTAGATTTAAAAAATATTGGTATCAATAAATACAGAACTGGTCTAATTGATGTCCTTATAAAAATGGGTGCGAGTATTAAGCTTGCTAATAAAAGAGATCTATCAAATGAGCCTATTGCCGATATAAATATTAAGTATTCTAAATTAAAACCTATAAATATTTCAGGTACAATTATTTCTAGAATGATAGATGAATTACCAATACTATTTATAGCATGCGCGCTTTGTGAAGGGGAGTCTATCATATCTGATATATCAGAATTAAGAGTAAAAGAGAGTGATCGAATTGAATCTATGGAAAATGGATTACGAGCAATAGGTATTGACGTTACATCCACTGAAGATTCAATAAGTATAAAAGGAGGATCTTTTAAAGGTGGTATTATAGATAGCAATCATGATCATAGAATAGCAATGTCTTTTATAGTGGCTGGTCTTGTCTCTCAAAAACCAATTACAGTTTTAAATGCTAAGAATATAGCAACATCATTCCCAGGGTTTATAAACATACTCAAAAAAATGGGAGTAGAAATATATAAGGTATGACTACTGATATACCAGTTATAGCTATAGACGGCCTTGCAAGTTCAGGTAAAACAGCAATATCAAGATTATTATCTAAACAGCTTCGTTTTTATTTCCTCGATAGTGGAGTTCTATATAGAGCATTTGCATTTATTGCTAAAGAAAAATCAATTGATTTACTTAATCATGAAATCATTTATGAAATTACAAATAATATGAAATTATTACCATCAAATGATCTAAAATTTAATGTTAGTTACAATAACATCGATATTACTAAAAATCTTTATTCTGAAGATATTGGCTCCTTTGCCTCAGATATATCTAAACATGAAAAAGTTAGAGCTGCACTTCTCCCAATTCAACAGAAATGTGCTAGGCAGCCTGGGCTCATAGCTAATGGAAGAGATATGGGTACCAAAGTATTTATAAATGCTCAATTAAAATTATATTTTATTGCAGATTTAGATATACGCGCCCAGAGAAGATTAGACCAATTATCTAAGTCTGGCTCAAAGCTTGATATTAAAGAAATAAAAGAGTCTCTCGCTATGAGAGATAAAAAAGATCAAGACAGAGATATTTCGCCACTTAAAGCAGCTGATGATGCAGTTATTATAGATTCTACTTACTTAAATATTGAGTCTGTCCTTGATAAAATCCTCGAATTGTATAAGATATCTAGAGTTTAATAAAAGAGGCGATAGCGTATATGGAGAGCCAAACAGAATTTGAGACATTATTTAATGATAGTATAAATAATGTAGATATGACTCCTGGAAGTATCTTAACTGCCAAAGTCATAGAAATAGGTGATGACTATGTTGTCATAAATGCAGGATTAAAATCAGAAGGCGTTATTCCAAAAAACCAATTCATTGACTCTAATGGTGAATTAGAAATAAACATTGGTGATTCTGTAGAAGTAACACTAGATATAATAGAAGATGGATACGGCGAAACTATAATGTCTAGAGAAAAGGCTAAAAGAACAAAGGTCTGGTCAGAGCTAGAGAAAATTCAAAATGGCAAAGAAATTATACAAGGTAAAGTTTGCGGCAAGGTTAAGGGCGGATTTACCGTAGAGCTAATGAATATCAAAGCTTTTCTCCCTGGGTCATTAGTGGATATAAGACCAACAAAAGAAACAGATTATATCGAAGGCAAAGTTCTTGACTTTAAAATTATAAAAATGGATAAAATCAGAAATAATATAGTTCTCTCCAGAAAAGCTGTATTAATGGATCAGAATTCAAATCCTGATGAAGTTGCAGAGAAATATACGGAAGGTAAAACAGTATCTGGCTTCGTTAAAAATCTAACTGATTATGGCGCGTTTATAGATTTAGGCGGCATCGATGGACTTCTTCATATTACCGATATTTCTTGGAGAAGAATTAATCATCCAAGCGAATTACTAAAGGTTGGCGATCAAGCTAAAGTTATAGTTCTTAAATATGACACAGAAAAAAATAGGGTGAGCTTAGGAATGAAGCAGCTTGAAGATGATCCATGGAACAAGATACCTGAAAAACTTGTTGTAAATGAGGTATACAAAGGTAAAGTAGCTAATATTGCCGACTACGGCGTTTTTGTTGATTTAGGCGATAATATAGAAGGTCTTATAAGAACTGCAGAGTTAAATTGGACTAATAAAAATATTAATCCTAGCAAAGTTGTTAATTTGGGCGACGACATAGAAGTAAAAGTTATCGAGATAGATGATGATAAACGACGTGTATCTCTGAGCCATAAACAGTGTCTAGATAATCCTTGGATTCAATTTGCAGAAAATAATAATAAAGGAGATATTTTGACAAGTAACATTAAATCTATAACTGATTTTGGTATTTTTGTTGGCTTAGATGGCGGCATAGATGGCCTTATTCATATTACTGATTTAGCAGCTGAGTCAAAACAAGAAGAGGCTATTAGGTCATATAAAAAAGGTGATGAAATAAAATCTATAATTCTTTCTATAGATTCTGAAAGAGAAAGAGTATCTCTAGGAATTAAGCAACTCGAAAAAACCAGTGCTGCAAGTGAGTAACCTATGATTCTAAATAAATCTGAGCTTATATCAAAACTTTCAAATAAATTTAAATCTTACACTCAATCAGATATAGATTATTCTGTAAAGAAAATCCTAGATCATATCTCTCAGTCACTATATTCTGGTGAAAGAATAGAAATAAGGGGTTTTGGGACTTTTTCACTGCATAATCATAACTCCAGAACCGCAAGGAACCCAAAAACTGGCGAACTCGTAGCCCTTGAGAAGCGTCATAGCGTGCACTTTAAGCCTAGCAAAGAGCTTAAGATGCGTGTAAATAATAAGATTTGATTTTTTTCCTTCATTTAGCATCTCTGATAGAATAAAATAATACTAAATATGTTTAGAGTAATAATATTCTTGATAACTATAGCATTACTTGCTTTAGCCATAACCTTATCAATGTTAAATCCACTATTAATTGATATTGATTTGTATTTTCATATTTTTTCTGCACCTCTTCCAATGTTTCTGTTTATGAGCTTCTTGTTAGGCTCTTTTCTAGCGCTATTATTCTTCTTATCTGCTTACATAAAACATAAACATGAAAATAGTTCTTTGAAAAAGATTTTAAAGACTAAGGAGGATGAGATTGATAGCCTCAGAAAAAATCCTCTTAGAGATGATCACGAATGATATATATTATAATATTAATTATGGTGATAGTAGTTTCATCAATCTTTTATTATTATAAGCCAAAAAAACAAGTTACTAAAAACATCTTTAATGCAGAATATTATCGTGGCCTTAATTATTTATTAAATAATGAGGAGGAAAAAGCATTCAAAATATTTGCAGCCTTAATGGATGTTGATAGTTCTACAATTGAGACCCACTTAGCCTTAGGTGGTTTATATAGAAAGCGTGGAGAGTTTGATAAAGCAATATTAATCCATCAAAACTTGTTATCACGTCCAACCTTAGAATCTGAATTAAAAAATCAAGCTTTATACGAATTAGCAAGAGATTTTTATTCTGCTGGATTATATGATCGTTCTGAAAAAATATTTAATAGTCTTTCTGAAATTAAAAATTATAAAAACTCCTGTTTAGAACAATTATTAAAAATCTACGAGGGTACAAAAGATTGGGAAAAAGCTATTAATCTCATAAAATCTGTAAACTATAGCAAAATGAATAAACAAAATACTGAATTATTATTATCTCAATATTATTGTGAAATCTCNAAGAACTATATACANGAAAATCAACTTGAAAAAGCTATAGCCATATCTAAAAAAGCACTCAAAACATCACAAGAGAGTATAAGACCTAATTNTCAACTTGCATCTTANTATTCTGATAGTGATGCCAGCGTGGCTATTCAATATTATAATTCTATCCTTAAACAAAATAAATCATACTTTAGGTTTATCATTACAAAAATTATTGATCTGTCTAAGAAACTTAAAAATAGCTCCCTCATCACAAAAACTATTACTGAAATATCAAAGACTGATAATGTACCTTTTATTCCTGAAATATACTTTTACATTCTATATGAAGTTGATGAACAAGAGGCGAAAAACTATATAGAATCCTTTGATCTTTCTAATCCCCTTACCAAATTCACTATATCTCATACAATGGTATCTTCAGATCCAGTCTCTAGCTCCAGTATTGCGGTATCTAATATAGTTAACTCATATAAGGATATATTTGCTTTGAAACATCATTTTGTCTGTAGTAATTGTGGTTATAAATCTAATGAGTTAAACTGGTTATGCCCTAGTTGTAATACATGGGAAACAATGTTGCCGAAGACACCTATGGATATAATTAAACAAATTAACTTAAATGACTAAAGTAGTTGATGAAAAAAAACTCATAATCGCTTTAGATTTTGATGAAAAATCGGATGTCTTATCTTTATGTAATGAGCTTGACCCAAAGACTTGTAGGGTAAAAATTGGTAAACAGTTATTTACTAAATATGGCCCAAGTATCATAGATGATGTACATAATTTAGATTTTGAAGTTTTTCTGGATCTTAAATTTCATGACATCCCTACAACTGTCAAAAAAGCCTGCATAGAAGCATATAAACAAAAAATATGGATGCTTAATATTCATCTACTAGGTGGCATAGAAATGGTGCAAGCTGCTAAAGAAGCTAGAGATATACATAGTCCTAATTCTAAACTAATTGGTGTAACACTACTGACAAGTCATAAAATAAACGATTTTCAAACATTTGGTCTCTCTGAAAGAACTAATATTGTTTCTCAGCTTACGCAAATTGCTATAGAGGCAAATATTGATGGTATTGTGTGTTCACCTTCAGATATTCCTAATTTAAATATTAAAAATGAAGAATTCATGAAAGTTACGCCAGGCATTAGATTAGAAAATACATCTCATGACCATGCATCTATATTTACACCAAGCAAAGCAGTAGAATTAGGTAGCACACACTTGGTTGTTGGCAGACCTATTACAGAGTCAGAAAGTCCGAAAGCTATAGTGGAAGAAATAAATTCATCTATTATCTAAAACTTTCTATTAAATCACTATAATCCTTTTTATTATTTAATTTTGCTCCATACACTTGTATTATTTTAGAAGCACATAAGTTTGCAAAGTTAATTGCTTCATATGCATTTTTTCCATTATATTTGTGCATAAATGCACCCAGAAACATATCACCTGCCCCAGTAAAGTCTTTCGATTCAACATCAATGCCGTCAACTTCAAAATAATTTGAACCATCAAAGCAGATAGCTCCTTTAGAGCCTAAAGTAATTATAAAAGCATCAGTTAAATCTCTTAAGAAATCTTTCGCGTTGCTTAAATCATCGGTTTCTGCAAAATTCAGCGCTTCTTGTTCATTACAAAAAACAATATCAGCTTTTCTAATAAATAATTTTTTAATATTATCTCTAAAAAAATTAACAATATTTGGATCAGATAATGTAATGACAACCTTAGTATTAAAATTTTGAACTATTTCAATTATCTTAATACTTGTATTCAGAGTCTCCTCTGATGACACTAGGTATCCTTCAATTAATACATACTCGGACTTTTTAAGAGACTCAATATCTATATCTTTAAAAGACAGACTATTAGATGACCCTAAATATGTGTTCATAGTTCTTTCATTATCAGGTGAAATTAAAACCAGGCATTCTCCACTTTTTTGATTTCCATTTTTGTTAATATATGTAGTTACATTAGATTTATTCAAACATGATATAAAATTATCACCTGTTTCGTCGTTTGCAACTTTCCCAGAAAAACAGACTTTATCTCCAAATTGAGACATTGCAAAAACTGAATTTGCTACTGAACCCCCTGGAATTATCTTTTCTGGCGGTCTAATATTTTTTAAATATTGATGGAGTTTAGAATGATCATCATACTCATTTAACAACATAGTTCCCTTTGATAACTTCATTTCATTAAGCATTTCATCATTAACTTTATACTCATAGTCTAAAAGAGCATTTCCTATACCATATAGTTTGAAAAGATTCATATTTGTATCCTAATAAGTTTATAGCGAAGGAGGGACTCGAACCCTCAACCCGAAGGAGCAGGTTTTGAATCTGCCGTGTATACCAATTCCACCACTTCGCCATCAAGATTAATTGTAACAAATTAAAAGATTACAGCCAATTATGCTATAATATTGTTATGAATATAGAATTATTATATATAATCTCGATAATTTTTTTATTTCTTTTAATTCTCTATATTATCAAACAGATTAAATTGGCTAGAGAAATATCACTTAAGGATACTACATTAGAAAATATTGAAGAAAAACTCAAAAAACATAAGTTAATCGGCGGCAGACATAAAAGAACAAATAAAAAAAACCCACCAATTGTTTAATTATATGTTTTCTTCTTTAGCTGAAATTGCTTTTTTAGCCATTTCGGCACTATAAGCTTCCCCTTGCCAGAGCATGCTATAGACGATTTCTTCATTACCGTTTTCGCAGACATCGATGACTTTTTGGAATAATGGTTGAAATGTCTCACTTTTGTGAGAGTTTTCATGATCATCATAAGATTTCCAGAAAGTTATAATCAAGGCTTCCCTATCTTTTAATTCAGAATCTAATGCTTTGCCCATATTACTTCCTTCATTGGAAATCTGTCCACTGTTTAAAACTACCATGCCACCAATAAAACCTGTTTCAGAGTGATATGTTTTAACATTCTCACACATCATGGCTACTCTTTCTTGCAAATCATCAAGAGTATATTCCTTTTTAAGGATAACTCTATTAATTGTTACTATTCCGTCGTAAGGAAAATTATTTATTAAAGCCATACTTTATTAAAACAGGAAAATGTATTAAAATCAATATAAGTATTTACTAATATACAATTAGATTGACATAAAGCTTATACATATTATTATCTGTCTGTGGATAAAATTCTTAATTCTATAAGTAACTTCGATTATAATCTTCCTAGCGAATTAATTGCAGATACACCTGCAGTATCAAGAGATACATCAAAGCTTCTAGTCTACAAGAGTATTAATAATATCCTTAGTGACCATAGATTTCTTGATTTAGAGAATATTCTTGATCCCGGAGATGTTTTAATCTTAAATGATACTAAGGTAATTCCTGCGCGAATAAATTTAATCAAAGAAACTACTGGAGCAATTGAAATATTATTTCACAAAAAAATTAGTAGGCATACTGTTGAAGTTATATATAAATCTTCTAGATCACCGATTATTGGATCATTTTTATTATTATCACAAAAAAAGATTTTTAAGGTTACTAAAATAGTTAATAATATTTTAGTTTTAGATTCACTTATGAATTATGATGTTATGGATATTTTTGATAAATATGGAGAAGTACCTCTACCTAAATACATTAAGAGACCACATGAAGATAATGATAAAGATAGATATCAAACAATTTATGCAACTCATAATGGTTCTGTGGCAGCTCCAACAGCTGGCCTGCATTTTACTAGAAACTTATTAGACAGACTATTAAATAAAGGTATACATATTGAGTACTTAACTCTACACATAAGTTACAATACTTTTAGACCCATTAAAAATGATAATTATTTAAACCATGATATTGGTTCAGAGTTATTTGATATTAAGTCTTCAGTCTTTTCATCAATTGAAAAAGCTAGGTCTTTAAATAAAAGAATAATCTCTGTTGGTACCACGACGACTAGAGTTCTTGAATATTGCTATTCAAATGGTATTGAATCTACATTTTCAGGGATGACAGATTTATTTATCCATCCTGGTTATAATTTCAAAGCTATAAATTGTCTTATAACTAATTTTCATTTACCTAAATCAACTTTATTATTATTAGTTTCAGCTTTTGTAGGTAGAGAAAATATTTTAAATATCTATGAATATGCTATTAAAAAGAAATATATGTTCTATAGTTATGGCGATAGTATGTTATTGGAGAATAAATTATGAAGTTTACGATACATAAAAAATCAAACAAGTCTCGTAAAGGTAAAATAGAGCTTCCGCATGGTTCATTTGAAACTCCTGCTTTTATGACTGTTGGAACGTATGGTTCTGTTAAATCATTGAGCAACAAAGATCTCTATGACTGCAATGTAGATATAATACTTTGTAATGCATATCATTTGATGTTAAGACCAGACAATAAAACTTTAGAGAAATCTGATGGCTTGCATGGATTCATAAATTGGGACAAACCGATATTAACTGATTCAGGTGGTTACCAGGTATTTAGTTTATCTGATAATACGATAGTAAAAAAAGATGGCGTGCATTTTAAATCACCCATTAATGGAGAAAAAATTTTTCTTTCTCCTGAAAAATCAATTGAAATACAAATGAGACTTGGCAGCGACATTATGATGATTTTTGATGAGTGTACTACTTACCCATGCAATAAGGACGATGCTTTTAAATCTCTTGAGTTATCACTGCATTGGGCGGATCTTTCACATAAAGCTAATACATCCAGTAATGCTTTATTTGGGATTGTACAGGGCGGTGTCTTTAATGATTTAAGAGAAATATCACTAAGTGCACTTGAAAAGTATAATTTTGATGGATATGCCCTAGGTGGTTTATCTGTTGGGGAACCTATAGAGCTGAGAAATGAAGTAATTGCACACATGGGTGACAAACTTCCTGAGACAAAACCCAGATATTTGATGGGTGTTGGCAAGCCCTTAGATATAATTTATGCAGTAATGAATGGTATAGATATGTTTGATTGCGTGATACCAACAAGAAATGCTCGAAATGGCCAATTATTTGTTAATAATGGTGTTATTAATATCAGAAATGAGCAGTATAAATCTGATATGAGGCCTATTGACTCGTCATGTAATTGTTTTACATGTCAGAATTATTCTAGAGCCTATATTAGACATTTAGATAGATGTAATGATATATTAGCCCAAAGACTTATGAGTATACATAATGTATACTTTTATCAAGATTTGATGAGAAAGATAAGAGTTGCCATAGAGAATGATAATCTTATAGATTTGTTCAATGAGCAAACAAATTTAAATAAACGAGGATAATATGAACTTTATAGATTTTGCATACGCTTCAACTCAAAATCAAGAACCTTCAGCGCTAGGATTTCTCCTACCTATTTTTATATTAATTTTAATGTACTTTATATTGATTAGACCGCAATCAAAAAAACTTAAAGAACATAAGCAAATGTTAACTGAGCTCAAAATAGGAGATGAAGTAGCTACCGCCGGAGGGTTATTAGGGATTGTCATTAAAATTGGAGAGTCATTTGTATTACTAAAAATTGCTAACAATGTAGAAATTAAATTGCAAAAAACATCTGTAAGCAAAATATTACCTAAAAATTCTCTGGAAGCTATCAAATAATGGCTGTATATTCTCGGTGGAAATATCTTTTAGTTTTTTTGATTCTAGTATTATCAACTATCTATGCTCTCCCTAACTTTTATGCTTCAAAACCAGCAATTGAGATTAATTCAATTAACCAAAGTGAATTGAACAAAATTTTTAATGTAAACTCAAAAAAAAATAATTATAAAGTAATACAAAAAAATGATAAATCTATTATTACTTTTTCTTCAATAGAAGACCAACTAGATGCTTATAAAAAACTAGCTTCTTCTAGTTACAATTTAGAAAATCAATACCAATATACATTAACTAGTTATATTAATCTCCCAGGCTGGCTTACTTATATTAACGCACATCCTATGTTTCTGGGTCTTGATTTGAAAGGAGGCGTGCATTTTCTTTTACAAGTAGACAAAGAAAATATTAAAACTAATTTACTCAGGGAAATTGAAACTGAGACAAAAAAACAACTTATTAGGGATAAGCATAGATTCCAATCACTATATAAAACAAAAAATGAAATTATAGTTGAATTTAGTAAAAATGTACCTCTAGATCAAATATCTGAATCAATAATTAATGAAAACCCTGATGTTGAAATTAATACTGATAAAAATGATACTAATGTTATATTACAGATTATTCCATCGCAAACACTTATAGACAGAGATATAAAAAGCGCTTTAGCTAAAAACTTGACAATATTAAGGACAAGAGTTGATGAGCTTGGCGTTGCCCAACCTATTGTACAAAAACAAGGTAAAGATAGGATAATAGTACAACTACCTGGCCTGCAAGACTCTACACGCGCAAAAAGTATTCTTGGTTCTACTGCTACTCTAGAATTTAGATTAACAAAAGGTAACCAGCAAGATTGGTATAACTCAGGTATTAATGGTATCCCTACTATAAATTCTTCGACTCTTTATCGCACAAGGGATGGAGGGCCCATATTATTATCAAGAAAGGTTATAGTTGCAGGTGAGGATATCAAAGGGGCTAACTCTGGCTTTGATGGTCAAACAAATAGTCCTGCTGTATTTGTAAACCTCAGTGACTATGGGGCTTCAATGATGTTAGAAACAACTAACAAAAATATAGGGAACAAAATGGCAGTTATTTTTGTTGAAAAAAACAAAAAAGAGGTAATTAATGTAGCTACGATAAGAGAAGCTTTTAGCAAGCGCTTTCAAATCACAGGTCTTGACATGACTGAAGCACAAGACTTAGCAATTTTATTGAGATCGGGAGCTCTTAGCGCTCCAATGGAAATTGTTGAGGAAAGAACAGTTGGTCCTAGCCTAGGAAAGTATAATATTCTAGCTGGTAAAAATTCCATGTATTTTGGGTTATTTCTTGTTGGCATATTTATGATTATTTATTACAGACTGTTTGGTTTGGTAGCAAATATAGCTCTAGTGGCAAATATAATTATTATTATAGCAGTGCTATCAATCTTTCAGGCCACACTTACACTATCCGGTATAGCAGGCATTGTTTTAACTGTAGGCATGGCAGTTGATGCCAATGTTTTAATATTTGAGCGTATTAGGGAAGAGATAAATAATGGTAGCAGTCCTAATGCAAGTATTTATTCTGGATATCAAAAAGCATTTTCTACTATTTCTGATGCTAACATAACTACGCTAATAGCTGCCATATCATTACTGACAATAGGCACTGGAGCTGTAAAAGGGTTTGCCATTACACTTGTTATTGGTATTTTATCATCTATGTTTACATCAATTGTTGGCACTAGAGTACTAGTAAATTTAATATATGAAAGAAGAAGCACTAAAGGTTTATCAATATAATGTTTAAACTAATCAAAAATAATTTAAATTTAAATTTTTTAGGTAAGAGAAATATAGCAATCACATTATCCTCATTTCTTATTATTATTAGTTTGTTTAGTTTCATATTCAAGGGTCTAAACTGGGGTATTGATTTTTCTAGTGGTTATATTGTTCAAATTCAGTTTGAACAGGATGTCAAGGTAAGTGAGATTAGAGACAACTTTATCAAGTCTGGAATTGATGATGCTTTGATTCAATATTATGGATCTAGTAATGAAATACTTGTAAAGCTTAAGGAAAATAGTAATTTTGAACGAAATAACATCAATGAGTTTCTTAATAAATCATTATCAAAGGATTATCAGTTTAAGATTATGAAACTTGAATTTGTAGGATCCCAAATTGGCAGCGAATTAAGAGAGAAGGGTGAATGGGCAATGTTAGTGGCATTACTTAGTATTCTTGTATATATTGGTTTTAGATTTGAATTTCTTTTTGGTATTGGAGCAATCTTTGCATTGATACACGATGTTATAATTACTCTAGGATTCTTTTCTTTACTACAAATAGAATTCAATCTAAGTGTGCTCTCAGCAATTCTTGCAGTAATTGGCTACTCTTTAAATGATACAATTGTTGTATATGATCGTATAAGGGAAAATATAAGAACAATTAAAAGTGATTCATATATAGATATATTAAATAAGTCAATAAACCAAACTCTCTCTAGGACCATCATAACGTCTTTCACCACGCTTTTCGTATTATTTTCATTATTAATTCTAGGTGGATCAGCAGTTTATTATTTTGCATTAGCAATGATAATAGGTATTCTAGTTGGCACTTATTCTTCTATATATATAGCAGGAACCAGTTTATACTTGCTAGATGCTAAGTTAGAAGATGATTCTAACTAAGTAACTTTAATATTTTTGAATGAAGCCAGCTCTTTGCAGCTATTATAGATGTAGAATTATATATATCATCATTACCCTCAATATCACTAATCAATATTCCAGATTCTTTGCATAAAAGTATCCCAGCTGCTGAATCCAAGATATTAATAGAAGGGTATATAATCAAATCTAAACTTCCGGATGATAAATATGCAAATTCTGTAGATGGAGAACCTATATTTCTAGATTCTCCATCTATATATGCTCTTAATTTATCTTCTATAGCACTAGATTTAATAGAATATAATAATCTTTTTTCGTGATTTTTAGTATGTCTAATTTTTTTATTCTCCTGCATTGCTCCGTTTCCTTTGATTGCTGTAGTCATCTCATCTTTAATAGGATTAAATATTACAGTAGCATAAGCACATCTCTTACGAAAAATTGTTATTGATACATTAAATAGAGGCAATTTATTAATAAAATTCTCATAGCAGTCAATAGGATTTATAACCCAAATATACTTTTCCTCATAATCAAAAATATTGTTAACCTTACAGTTATTTTTATCTTTGATGTTATCTGGAATAAAATTTAGTGGTGAAGGCCCTAAAATATCTGTTTCTCCAAATGGATATGCATCCATGATTACATTTACTATATGACTATAAAGATATTCATTTATCCCTTTAGATAGTATCAATTCATCTTGATTCTTTGTCAGGTATAGCTGTACTATTAGTTCAGATACTGACCTACATGCTTTAATTGCTATATTTAATCTTGGTTGCATATTGTTTTATGTAGTAAATTAATCATAATATTACATTATGTTTTCGAATATTAATATTATTTTAGTAAATACTTCTCATTCTGGTAATATCGGGTCATCTGCTCGTGCCATGAAAACGATGGGTTTTGAAAACCTTATTTTAGTCAACCCTAAAGATTTCCCATCATCACATGCTAATGCCCTCGCTGTTGGATGTAGAGATGTATTGGATAAAGCTAAAGTTTTTAATGAATTCAATGAAGCTATATCAATTGGTAATATCAACATAGGACTAACTGTCCGATCTAGGCGAGCATCAATACCTATATTAGAGATAGATGACTTCATTGATATGATATTACTAAATTCTGAAAATAAATTTAATATAATTTTTGGTAATGAAAAATCAGGATTATCAAATCAAGAACTACTTAAATGTGATTATGTTATGACTTTGCCAACTTCAAGTAAATACAAATCATTAAATTTAGCATTTGCTGTTCAAATTGTTGTTTATGAACTATTTAAAAAATCAAAGTATAAATTATTTAAATCAAAAAAACTTCCTAATCTTGCATCATCTAAAGAAAAAAATTTTTTCATTGAAACTCTTATATCTCTGTTAAAAACCACAAAATTTATAACGGAAAAAAACCATCAATCTTTAACCAAAAAAATACATATTATCTTTAATAAAGCAAACTTGGAGACAGATGAGGTCAACACATTACATGGCATATTAAGCTCTCTTAGTAAATATTCAAAGAAATAGTTGATAAGATTACTAGGTTATAGGATAATTACTTCATGAAACTTACTACTAAAGGGCGATATGCAATAATAGCAATGGTTGATTTGACCATGAACAGTGAGCATGACCCAGTGTCACTCAAGGATGTGTCTGCTAGACAAAACATATCCTTATCTTATTTAGAGCAACTATTTGCAAGATTGAGGGCCGCAGGACTTGTTAAAAGTTATAGAGGTCCAGGCGGAGGTTACAGTTTAAATAAAGAAGCGACTTCGATTAATTTGTTAGATGTAATTACAGCAGTTGATGAGAATATGGATCAAACACAATGTAGTGGTGCCATGAACTGTATTGATGAAAAACCATGCTTAACGCATTACATATGGATTGGACTAAATAATACGATTAATCAATACATGAAAGGAATCAATTTAAATGATGTTGCATTAAGAGAGGATGTTAAAAATATCATTTTTTTACGGGAGAAAGGAAATGTCAACAGTAATCAAAGACAAAAAAAATAAAATTAGTATACCCATCTACTTGGATTATTCCTCGACTACACCAGTTGACGATAGAGTTGCAAAAAAGATGTCCGAGTGTCTAACAAGAGACGGAGCTTTTGGAAACCCAGCTTCAAGGTCTCATCCTTATGGATGGGATAGTGAAAAACTTATTGATGAATCAAGGCAACATGTAGCTAACTTGCTAGGAGCTGATAAAAGAGAGATTATATGGACTAGTGGTGCGACAGAGTCAGATAATCTAGCTATTAAAGGAGCTGCGTATTTCTATAAAGATAAGGGTAATCATCTAATAACTTTATCTACTGAACATAAAGCGGTTTTAGACACAATGAGATTCCTTGAGTCTGAAGGCTTTGAGGTAACTTATTTGGACCCAAAGGATAATGGACTGCTCGATATCAATGATCTTAAGAAAGCTATCAAGGACACTACTATACTAGTGTCAATTATGCATGTGAATAATGAAATCGGTGTAATACAAGATTTAGAGTCTATAGGTAAAATATGTAGAGATAATAAAATTATTTTTCATGTTGATGCAGCTCAGAGTCCTGGAAAAGTAGAAATAGATGTCAATAAATATAATATTGATTTGTGCGCGCTTTCTGCCCATAAAGCGTATGGACCCAAAGGAATAGGTGCGTTATATGTAAGAAGAAAACCAAGAGTGCGTATACAACCACAAATTCATGGAGGTGGACATGAGCGCGGGTTCAGATCAGGAACTTTACCGACACATCAAATAGTAGGAATGGGTGAAGCATTCAGAATAGCAAAAGAAGAAATGAAAGAAGATAATAAACGAATACGTAAATTAAGAGATATTCTATGGAATGGTATAAAAGATATTGAAGAAATTTATCTTAATGGTGATCTAGAGAATCGCATATCAGGAAATTTAAATGTTAGTTTTAATTTTGTTGAAGGGGAAAGTTTGATAATGGCTATAAAAGATATAGCTGTATCATCGGGATCTGCCTGCACATCAGCAAGTTTAGAGCCTAGTTATGTACTTAGAGCTTTGGGAAGAGAAGATGAATTAGCTCATAGCTCCATAAGATTAACGATAGGTAAATATACTACTGAAGATGAAGTTCAACATGCAATCACCTTATTAAAAACATCAGTGGCTAAACTTAGAGATTTGTCGCCTTTATGGGACATGTATAAAGAAGGTATTGATTTAAAAACAGTTAAATGGACAGCGCACTAACATGACAATAACCATAACAAAAAAAGCAGCAAATCATGTGAATCAACATCTACAGAGCCGAGGAAAAGGAATTGGTCTTAGATTAGGGGTCAAAACCACAGGGTGTTCAGGCTTGGCGTATGTAATTGAGTTTGCAGATAAGATAGAAAAAGAAGACAAAGTGTTTAAAGATAACGGTATTACATTAATAATTAATCCTAAAAGTTATGTTTACCTTAAAGGAACAGAGTTAGATTTTGCTCGAGAGGGTTTAAACGAAGGTTTCAAATTCAATAATCCTAATGTAAAAGATAAATGTGGATGTGGCGAGAGCTTTAATGTTTAATGGACATATTAAATAAGAACTATTTTGAACTATTCAATATCAATGTTTCTATTGACCTTAATAAATCAATTTTAGATGAAAAAGTTAAGAAACTACAATTAACGTTTCATCCTGATAAATTTACTAATTCTACAGCTCGCGAAAGAAAAATAGCATTAATGATATCGTCGCATATAAATGATGGTTACAAGATATTATCTGATATCGTTCTTAGGGTTGAATATATATTAAAAATAAATAACTATGAAATAGATGATTCAAAAACAATAAATGATGAAAACTTTCTGCAGTTACAAATTAAATATAGTGAAATTATAGATTCACTCAATATCACTAAGAATCAAGATTTAATAAAGAGTAATATTCAAGATTTAAAGATAGAAACTAGAGATATAGTATCTGAAATTAAAGAGTGCTATGAAAAATCTAATTTCCATGGAATGTGGTTGGCATTATCTAGATTACGATTTTTTAAAAAAAATATAAAACAACTTGGAAGTTTATTGACAATATGAGTTTATTGAAAATATCTGATCCTCTGAATGATCATCAAAAAATACCTAAATTAGTGGTAGGTATTGATCTGGGTACTACTAATTCATTGGTTGCAACCTATGATACTAATTATAAAATCTATACTGATTCTGGTCATGATTTGATACCATCTATTGTTGCTTTCTCACCTGAACATGACATATCAGTTGGTATAGGTGCAATAAAATTAGTAGATGATTCAGAAGTAAAGACAGTATCCTCAATCAAGCGGATAATGGGCTTATCATATGATCAAATTGACGAAGTATCATTACCTTTTGACTATCCTATTATAAAGCTCAATAATATGCCTTCTATATCAATACATAAAAAAAACTATAGTCCTATAGATATATCATCTTTGATTTTAAAACATTTAAGAAATATTGTTGAAAAAACAGAAAATAGTACATTAGATGGTGCTGTTATTACAGTGCCAGCATATTTTGATGACATCCAAAGACAAGCAACAAAAAATGCTGCAAAGTTAGCCGGTGTGAATACTTTGAGATTATTAAATGAGCCTACAGCAGCAGCATTAGCATATGGGTTAGACTCACAAGATCAAGGATCATTTATTATTTATGATTTAGGTGGTGGTACTTTTGATGTTTCTGTTCTAACGCTTGATAATGGAGTATTTAAAGTTTTATCAACTAATGGAGATACAATGTTAGGCGGTGATGATATTGATATTATTCTATCTAATTGGCTCAAAAATAAATATGAATTTCTTTCTGATGTACCTTTACTAACCTTAAGAGGTATTGCGAAAATAATGAAAGAGTCACTTAGTACAAATGACTCTATTGAGCACACATTCAACAATCATATACTTAAGATTACAAGAAAAGAGCTTGATGAACTTATTATGCCTTTAATAACTAAAACTATAAAAATTGTAAAAGATGCAGTTAAGGCATCAGAGAAAAATATTAATGATATAAATAAAATTGTATTAGTAGGTGGTAGTACAAGACTATTATTAGTGAGAGAATTACTACATAACGAATTGAATTGTGAAGTTCTGAGTAATATAGACCCTGACAAAGTAGTAGCTTATGGTGCTGCTATACAAGCTTCTATCATAGCGGGGCAAAATCAAGATGATGTATTATTGCTTGATGTCCTACCATTATCGCTTGGTATCGAAACTTATGGAGGGTTGGTGGAAAAAATAATTACTCGTAATACACCAATACCTATAACATCTACAAAAACATTTACTACATTTAAAGACGGACAGACAAAACTTCTGGTTCATATTCTCCAGGGAGAACGAGAATTAGTAAATGATTGTAAGTCATTAGGCCAATTCATTTTGTCTAGTATTCCACCTATGGTATCTGGTGCTGCAAGAATAGATGTTGAGTTTCAAATAGATGTGGATGGGCTTCTGTCTGTTACTGCCATAGAAAAAAATTCCGGCGTGATGTCATCAATAGATGTTAAACCATCTTATGGGCTTAGTGAAGTTGAAATAACAAAAATGATAGAGGAATCAAACTCTCATGCTAATAGTGATATGGCTGCAAGAAAACTTAATGAATCAAAAGTTGAGGCTAAGCGTGTTATTTATGCTCTGGAACAAGCATTAATAAAAGATGGTAATGAATTATTATCAGATAATGAGGTATCTACTATAAAGCAATCATTATCAGAATTAAAGTCATCACTAGATAAAAATGACCCAGATTTAATTAATCATAATATTAAACAAACAGAACAAATATCTGAATTTTATGTTGATAGAAGAATGAATAGAAGTATCAACTCCTTCATTGCAGGAAAAGGTGTTGATGATATACTGTAAACGAAATGCCTAAGATTACTTTTTTACCTAATGATGATATATGTCCAGAAGGAGCTGTTATTGAGGTACCTAAGGGTACAAGTATATGTAAAGCTGCACTTGATAATGGTATTCCGTTAGAACACGCTTGTGAGCTATCATGTGCATGCACAACATGCCATGTATATGTTATAGAGGGTATCGATTCACTTGACGATGCAACTGATGATGAAGATGATTATTTAGACAAAGCTTGGGGGCTTAAGTCAAATTCTAGATTAAGTTGCCAGGCGATTGTTCAGGATAAAGATTTAATAATTGAAATTCCAAAATATACAATTAATCATGCATCAGAAAGGCATTCATCATGAAACTCACATGGCTTGATACATATGAGATAGCGTTAATGCTAGATGAAAAATATCCAGATATAGACCCTAGAGTACTAAGATTTACTGATTTACATAAATGGATCACTAACCTAGAAGACTTTGATGATGATCCAGATAAATCGAATGAGAAAATTCTTGAAGATATTCAAATGAAGTGGATAGATGAAAAATAATGATTATTGAACAAACTCTTGCCATAATAAAACCAGATGCGATAAATAGAAATTTGATAGGTTCTATTATTAATTTGATAGAACAAAACAACTTAAATGTAAAAGATATTTTGATGAGGCGAATCTCCACCAAAGAAGCTAAAGAGTTTTACAAAATACATACTGATAGAGAGTTCTTTTCAAAACTCATTGAATATATGACATCTGGACCCATAGTTGTTATGCTCCTTGAAGGAGATGATGCTGTTAATAGATATAGAAAAATAATGGGTTCTACGAATCCAGATACTGCAGAAAGTGGTACTATTAGAAAATTATATGGCTTAAATACAACAGAAAATTCTGTTCATGGTTCTGATAGTATCGATAATGCAGATATTGAGATTAAATTTTTTTTTAAGTAATAGTTAATATGGCAAAAGATAAAATTAAATCAATTAAAGGCTTCAAAGATATCCTATCTGATGAGGTGAGATATTATAGGTATTTGGAATCTCTACTTTTACAAAAAACATTGCAACATCATATAGAGGAAATGAGATTTCCTATATTAGAAAAATCTGAACTTTTTAATAGAACTATAGGCGAATCATCTGACATTATTACTAAAGAAATGTATGATTTTATAGATAAGAATGGAGACTCTATTTGTTTGAGACCAGAAGGCACGGCGTCTTTAGTAAGAACTGCTATAGAGCATAACTTAATTTATGACCGTGGTATTAAAAAGCAAAAGTATTGGTATTATGGGCCTATGTTTCGTCATGAGAAACCTCAACGAGGTAGGTATAGACAGTTTAATCAATTTGGCATAGAATTTTTTGGATATTCAGATACCAATAGTGATTTGGAAGTAATCTCATTCGGAGATAAATTGTTTAAAGAACTATCTTTAAAGAATATAACTCTATATGTTAATTCACTTGGAAGCCATGACGATAGAGTCAAGTATAAGAAAGTTATCGTAGATTATTTAAGTAAATCTATTGATGTGTTGACAGATGAGCAGAAAAACACACTTTCTAAAAACCCATTACGTTTACTCGATAATAAAAGTGACAATATACAAAAATTACTTAATGGCATACCTAAGTTATATGATAATTTATCTGAATCATCTAAAAAGAGATATGACAGATTGCTTGATAAACTTACTAAGTTAGGTATCACATTTATCAATGATAATTCAATTGTAAGAGGGTTGGATTATTATAATGATACAGTATTTGAGTGGCGTCATGACAATTTAGGTAGCCATGGTGCCATTTGCGCAGGAGGTAGGTACGATAATTTAGTTAATTCTATTGGTGGATATGATGTGCCAGCTATTGGTTTTGCTATAGGAGTTGAGAGAGTTGTTGATTTACTTAAAAATATACCAAACAAAATCATTACATCATATACAATACCGATTATTAATTTATGCTCAGAAGATTCAATAAATTCTATAGAAATATCTGATAAACTCAGATCCAAATATCCTACAATTGGATTTATAAATACTGATTCATCTTCAAGCTTTTCCTCTCAAGTAAAACATTCATTGAAGATTAATGATGAATTTATTATTATAATTAATGATAAAAATGTTGAAGAAAATAAAGTTACAGTACGACATAAATCTACTAAGATGTCTGATATGAATTTATCAATAAATGAACTATATGATTTAATTGGTAAGAGTTATGAATAATCAGTATTCAGAAGAGGAATATAAACTAATAGATTGGTTTAAGTCTAATCTGTTTAATATATTAACTGGGATATTTTTAGGATTTATTCTTATATTTAGTTATAAATACTATAATGATTCTATAGAGAATGAGCAGTATACATTATCACAAAGATATCAAGCTGCTATTTCAAAATCTAATGAACAAGATACTGATGCAATATTGATACTTTCTAATGAACTAGAAAAATCTAACCCGAATAATATATACACAGCTATGACTAACCTATATGCATCAAAAATATTGGTTGAAAGTAATAATCAAAGTGATGCACAACAGAAATTAAATTTTATCATTGAAAATTCTGATGTAGATGAGATTAAGATTATAGCGAAACTTAGATTAGCACGACTATATATACATCAAAAATATTTTAAAAAGGCTAAAACTCTAGTTTTATCAGTTCCACAATATGAAGATAATCCTTTGTTTAATGAGATATTAGGAGATATTGAATATGCTAATAACAATATCCCTTCTGCAAGAAGGTATTATGAATTAAGTCTTGACGGTGATTTAGTACCCAACAAAAGAAAGATTATTGAGAACAAACTTAGCTCAATAAATTGATACATATGAAAAATATAGTTAAATCATTTATTCTTTTATTTATTTCTAGCTGTTCCTATATTGATGGTTTTAATATATTTACTTCCAGCTCATCCAGTACTCAGGTTGAAAACGTCAAAGTCGAGAGATTATGGTCTAAATCTATTGGTCAGTCAAAAAATTCAAAAACTGGTTTCTTACAACCTTTTTTATTTGAGGATACAATTTATACTATAGATACAGATGGTGTTGTTACAGCAACAAATGTCCTAAATGCTGATAAAGATTGGTCATATAATCTTGATATGGATGTTTCCTCTGGCCTTCTTTTTCATAATAATATTTTTTATTTCGGCACACCAGACGGTAAGCTCTATGGCTACCATATTGATAAAATTTCGTCTGGCAATAGTTTTAAGGATGCCTTTGATTTCACAGGAGTTTTCGAAACAAGTGCACTCATTCCAGATATAAGCATACAACTTAATAGTGAAATAGCATCAGCAGCTACAGGAGTTGATGACTTGGTTTTTGTCAAACTCGATGATGGTGATACTGTCGCGATAAATACTTTATCAAGTGATGTTGCATGGGTTTATAAAGGTAAAAATGTTCCATTAAGCATGAAAGGATCGGGATCAATAGCTCATAATCAATCTAATATATATGTTGCAAGAGATGATGGAAATATAGTTTCATTAACTTCAGATAGTGGAAAGCTTAATTGGCTAATTTCTGTTTCACCAAGATCAGGTCGTAATGAACTAGAATCGCTAAGGGATATGGAAATGACACCATTAGTTACATCTGGAGAAGTATTTACTGGAAATTATCAAGGAAATTTGGTCTCTATTGACTTATTCACTGGTAATATAATCTGGTCAAACCCTATGTCAGTAATTTCTAATGTCAGTGTAGATTATGACAATTTATATGTATCTGATAATTCAGGAAAGATTTACTCAATAGATAGGTATGATGGAACTATAAAATGGAAAATGAGTAATCCTGATAATCTAATTTCTACACAAACATATGTTTACAATGATTATCTAATATCTTTTAGCATAGATGGACATATTATCATATTAGATAAAGATACAGGCAAATTACTATCATTTAAGAAAATTATTGACTCTGTGGAACCGCAATCAAGTGGCTACATAATAGATAAAGTGCTTTATATAGTTAGTAAAAATGGTAGACTCAACGCAATTCAAATTAATTAATAATTGCGATGGAAAATTTTATATCGATAGTTGGTAGAACTAATGTTGGGAAATCCCTTCTATTTAATAAACTTACAAAATCAAGAAAGTCTCTTGTATTAGATCACGATGGGTTAACTAGAGATATCAATATTGGGTCTATGAAATTAGGTAATGGTATTATTCATATTCAAGATACCGGAGGGATACCTTTGGTTGAAGACAAAATTAATAATATGGTTGCTGAAAAATCATATTCATCAGTACATATATCAAAAATCATCTTATTTGTTGTGTCTGCAAGTGATGGTTTATTAAATCAAGACTATGATATTTGCAAAAAACTTCAAAAACTTAGATGTAAAATAATATTAATTGTGAATAAATGTGATATAACAAAAAAAGAATATAACATAAACGATTTTTATAAATTAGGTATCAATGAAGTATTTCATATCTCAGCAAAAGACAATACAGGATTATCTGAACTACAACAAAGATTATCTGATATTGCTGAAAACGAATCATCACAGAATATATTTAGACGGATATCAATAATAGGTAAACCAAATGCTGGGAAATCTACACTAATAAATACCATATTAAAGGATAGTAGGATGATTACTTCTGATATAGCAGGGACTACTATTGATTCAATTGAAGTACCATTTATTTATAAAGAAAATCAATTCTTATTATATGATACCGCCGGAATTATACGAAAATCTAAAGCAATTTCTTTAGTACAAAAATATAGTATCAGCGCCACCCTTAAAACTATTAAAACTACAGATATATGTGTTTTTATATTAGATGCAGAACAAGGTATAACTAAACAAGACAAAAATATTCTAAATCTTATACAAGATTCTAATAAAGCATTCCTCATCGTAGTTAACAAAATTGATAAATTATCAAAACCATTGTTATTAGAATTAAAAAGAGAACTTCATTATTTTTCTAATATTACTGACAATGCTGAAATAATTTATATTTCTGCTTTAAAAAATCAAAATATTAAAAGATTCCTAAAAACAATATGCGATATATCTTATTCTGTTTTTAAGAGGTATAAATCTTCAGATTTGACTAAAATCCTAGAACAAGCTGTATCAGAACATCCTCCGCCAATGATAAAAAATAAAAGAATTAAGTTAAAATTTGTTCAACAATCAAAAACTGATTCTCTTAAATTAATAATTTATGGCAATCAGACCGACAAACTACCACTTACCTATGAAAAGTACCTGAAGAATTACTTTATAGATAAACTTCAATTAGTCGGTATACCGATAAAGATTAAACTATCCAAAGAAAAAAACCCATTCAAATGAATGGGTTTTTTATTTAATCAACTAATTATTATTCAGCTGTTTTTGGACTGATTACATTTTTTACTTCTGAAATACTGTTTGCTGGAAAACCTCCAGTTGAAGCATGTTGTTTGATTAACTCTTCATTATCAGCATTGTATACACAGTAAACTTTGTCACCAGTTACGTAACTATGAACCCATTCTATGCCAGTGCCCATATCTTTTAATATTCCACAAGATTTTTGTGATATACCCTTTAGATCATCTTGTTTTAATTCACCAGCGCCTGGGATTTCTCTTTCTATTACATATTGCGGCATTTTACCCCTCCTTTATTTAATATATCTATTCTGCTATTAATTTACTCAAGCTTCAAGTGGAAATAATGACTAATTGTTCCATCTATAAATAATTTTGGGTTAATATATGCCTTATTCATTATTAAAGACCAATGAAGATGTGGGCCAGCAGAGGCGCCGGTATTTCCAACTTTACCTATAATTTGTCCCTTTTCAACAAATTCATTTTTATCTACAAGTACATCACTTAAGTGAATAAATAAGCTTTTTAAACCTCTACCATGATCCAAAAAGACAAATTTACCATTATAATAATAATCTCCAGTCAGAATAATTTTTCCAGACGAGGGCGCACTAATATATGTGCCTTCTGGAGCCGCTATATCTAGTCCATTATGATATCTTCCTTTTTTTCCATTATAATATCTTTCTGTGCCAAAAAAACCCGTATAAATACCATTCAATGGTTTGATAAAATCAATATCTGGATTCACATCAATCCAAACCTGTCTTGCTTTATTAAGAGTTTCTTTTTCATGTTTAATTCTCTTTAAATCTATGATAGATGGCTGAATATATTTATTCTTAATCGTAATGTACTGTTTAGTAAAATCTTTTGGGGTCAGATTAATGTCAATAGACAAATACAAATCATCATGACTTAAAGTCAATGGATATATATCCGATTTATTATTATATGATATTCCATACATTAAAAAATACCTATCATTACGATTTATAGTAAGAATCTGGTTTTTTTTATATGCAATTTTATTATCATAGTCATTTTTAGAGATTTCATGTATGTAGACATCACCTCGAGATATAGGTATATCATTCGCAGATAAATTATTAGGCAGTATTGATAGGATTGTTGTAGATAGAACTAATATAAAGTTTTGCATATAAATACATCAATTTAGAATATGGCCAGTATCCTTCCACCCTTTTCTGGTATATTTGGTTGTAATTGTAGTAATAATACCACCCCTAACTTTCCAATATCCTATAACAGACATATATCGTGGTTTAATTAATTGAGTTAAATCACGTAGAATATTATTAGTATTATCTTCATGGAATGCGCCTACATCTCTATATGATGCCATGTATAGTTTGAGTGACTTAAGCTCTATACATAATTTATCTGGTACAATATTTATGGCAAATTCAGCAAAATCAGGCTGTCCAGTGAGTGGGCAGAGACATGTAAATTCCGGAATATCCATGGTAATGAGATAGTCTGTATTAGGGTGTGGATTTTTAAATGTATCTAGTAATATAGTTTTAGTTTTCACAATAAACCTCCTGATAGTAGTATTATACCTAAGATTTTATTATAATCTATTTAAGGGTTTTCTATGCGTCTTACTAAAATCAAATTGGCAGGTTTTAAAACTTTTGTTGATCCAACGACTTTGTCATTTCCGAGCAATCTTACAGGTATAATAGGTCCAAATGGCTGTGGCAAATCAAATATTATCGATGCGATAAGATGGGTTATGGGCGAATCCTCAGCAAGAAACTTGAGGGGCGATTCAATGGAAGATGTGATATTTTCTGGGTCATCATCTCGATCTGAAGTTAGCAAGGCTTTTATCGAACTATATTTTGATAATGAAACTAATACATTAGATACAAAATTCGCAAGATATAGTGAAATTGTCATTAGAAGAGAAGTTTCAAGAGATGGAAGCTCTAATTACTACCTCAATAGTTCAAAATGTAGACGAAAAGATATTAGAGAGGTTTTTTTAGGTACAGGTTTGGGACCAAGAAGTTATGCGATAATTGAACAAGGTATGATATCGAGGCTAGTCGAATCTAAACCCGAAGATTTAAGAACATATCTCGAGGAAGCAGCTGGCATTAGCAAATATAAAGAAAAAAGAAGAGAAACTGAGTTACGTTTAAAACATACTAAAGAAAATTTAAATAGATTAAATGATGTAATGAAAGAAATTACATCTCAACTTAATAAACTTGAACGACAAGCAAAAGCAGCAAAAGATTACAAAGAATTAAAAAACTCCGAGAGAGATCTTAAGGTAGAATTATTAGCTATTAAATGGAACAATTATGATCAAGATATTGAAGACATAGATAAGAAAATAAGCAAAGATAATATTGAAAGTGAAAAACAAAAATCATTGCTAACAAATAAAGATAAACTTATCGAAGAAACAAGAGTGAGTATAAATAACCAGCAAGATAAATTTAATTCGATGCAATCTGATTTTTATCAAGTAGGAAGTGAAATTGCGAAATGTGAGAAGGATATTGAGCATTCTCAAGAATCTGAATCTTCAAGAAAGAAATCTATTGATGAGATTAATAGTAATATATTAAATATTAAAGAAAATACGACAAAAGAAAAAAATAGATTAGATAATATTAAAAGAAATTTCTCAAATAATCAAGATGATCTCAAAGCTGTTAATAAAGAATTAGAAACCTTAGATAAACAAAAAAAAGAATCAAATTTTGCACTTCAGAACTGGCAAAGCAGATATAACGAGTTTATATCACAACAACTAGAAACAAAAAATAAACAGGAAATAGAAAAAACAAAAATAACTGCATCAGAAAAGTCAATTGAGTTATTATCTAAAAGGCTTAAGATACTCGAGTCATACACAATCAAAGAAGATAGAAATTTGTCTGACAAAGGTGATATTTTAGAGAATACTAAGACCCTTCAAGAGAAAATTTCTTCACTTTTGATAGATATCCAGCGCTCAGAATCGTACAAACAAAAAAAAGATAAGCTTCTTCAGTTATTGCCCAAAACAATTAGAGATATTACAGATAACATAAAATATATTTTGAAAAAAATAAAACTTTTGGTTAGATCACAAGAAGATGAAATAACTGATATCAAAGTTAAAATGGATGATTATAAACATAGCATCAAAACAGCCTATAATATTGTTGGTACTCTCCAAAAAGATATAGATTCGAATGATCATAAACAAGTTATTTTAGAAAAAGAGAAGATTGAATTTAAGCAAATTATTGATCAAGTTAGCTGGAAAACTGATGAACTAAGGAGTCGGCAAAATGATATAAATATAGTCATGTCTTCTTTAGCATCTGAAGAGACTGCTGTTTTAAAGAATATTGATAGACTCATTGAAGAAAAAAATCAATTAGAGGATAGAAAATTAACCTTATTATCGAGTGATAGCACTCCAAAAAAACCGTCGACTGATATGCAGAATCAGCTTAAAAAACTTCTTAATGATAAAAAAATTAAAGAAAAAAAATTATCTATTTTACGTGAATCATTAGAGTCATTGGATGGAAAAATCAAATTATATGAAACAGATAAGTCTAGAATAAATACAGAGCTATCCTCACTCATCGACAACATTCAAACTATGAAAATATCTTTGACACAAAAAACTGCCGAGAGAGATTCTTTAAAAATTAATTCAGAGCTCCCTGAAGAAGATATTAATGAAGCTATAGCAAATAATAGTAGCAATAAGAACATTGATACCTTAAATAAAGACATAGACAAAATACAAAATAAAGTCAATCACTTAGGAGCTATTAATTTGGCTGCTATTGATGAATTGAATGAACAAAAAGAAAGAAAATCATACTTAGACATGCAATATGAAGATCTGTCTAAGTCCGTATCTACTCTTGAAAGTGCTATTAAGAAAATTGATAATGAAACAAAATCAAAATTTAAAGAAATATTTGATAACATTAATAGTAATCTTAATTTATTTTTTACTAAAATATTTGGTGGAGGTAAAGCATATCTCGAATTAACTGATAATGATTTACTGAATACTGGCGTAATGATAAAGGCTAGACCTCCAGGTAAACTAGTAAAAAATATTAATTTATTATCTGGCGGTGAGAAAGCTGGTACAGGTATAGCTTTTGTGTTTTCAATCTTTACTATCAACCCTGCACCATTTTGTTTGCTTGATGAAGTTGATGCGCCTTTAGATGAAGCTAATAATAATAGGTTCTGTCAAGTTGTGAAAGAGATGTCTGAAAATGTTCAGTTTATCTTCATTACTCATAATAAATCAACTATGGAACTTGCAGATATTCTTTCTGGTGTGACAATGAAAGAAGCTGGTGTTTCTAAATTAGTATCAGTTAACGTTAATGAGGCTGTTGATTTATCGATGAATAAAAATACACTAGATGCAACACCTACTAGCCCAAACTAAACATGCCTATTGATAAAAATAGAATTAGAAAGAAAATAGTTTCACTCATAGAGAAGATTAATCAACATAATTACTATTATCATACATTAGACCAGCCTCAAATATCAGATAATGAATATGATAATATATACCTTCAGCTTAAATCGCTAGAATCTAAATATCCAGATTTAGTAGAATCTCATTCTCCTACACAACGCGTGGGTAGTAAGTTATTAAATACATTTAATAAAGTACATCATGAACATGCTATGCTTTCTCTAACTAATGCATCTAACGATATGGAATTTGAAAATTTCTATGCAAAATTATTTGACGAAATTGAAAGTGACCAGATAGCTCTTTATGCAGAACCTAAATTTGATGGATTAGCTATTAGTATTACTTATTTAGACGGTATATACACATCAGCAGTTACACGTGGAGACGGACAAACTGGTGAAGATGTAACAGCAAATATACGTACAATAAAAACTCTGCCATTAAAACTAAAATCTAAAAACCCACCAAAAAAACTGATACTAAGAGCTGAAGTTTTTATGAATATTTCTGATTTTGAATCACTTAATAGACAATTATTAAAAAATAAAGAAAAAACATTTGCTAATCCAAGAAATGTAGCAGCTGGTTCTATCAGACAATTGGATCCTAAAATAACATCTAGCAGAAATCTTCAAATAATCTTCCATGGCGTTGTTAGCACTAGCAGTAATAATCATGCTTGTCATTCTGAATCTCTTAATTATATTAAAGATTTAGGGTTACCTATCTCAAGCCTTAATGATATTGTCATGAGTCTTGCTCAAGCTAAAAAATATATTATCAATATTAATAATTTACGTGACAACCTCCCATATGAAATAGATGGAATTGTATTTAAGATAGATGATTATAGTTATCGTATTAGAATAGGTTCGACATCTAAGGCACCAAAATGGGCTATAGCTTATAAATTTATATCAGCAGAAGCAAAAACTAAGCTCGAAAATGTAATATTTCAAGTTGGAAGAACAGGAACAATAACACCTGTTGCAATTTTAAGCTCAATTAATATTGGTGGCGTTACAGTTTCTAGGGCAAGCTTACATAACATGGATGAAATTCAAAAAAAAGATATTAGAATTAATGATATTGTTTATGTGAAAAGGGCAGGGGATGTAATCCCAGAAATTGATAGAGTATGTTTTGAGGAAAGACATAACTCAAAAAAAATAGTTCCTCCAAAAATATGTCCAGCATGTAAAACTCCATTACTAAAAGTATCACAACAATCAATATATAGATGTCCCAATACAATAGGTTGTAAACCTCAAATAATTCAAACAATTGAACACTTCACATCTCGTAAAGCTATGAATATTTCAGGTCTTGGTGAGAGTATAATTGAATCACTTGTTGATAACTCATATGTAAAAAATTACTCAGATTTATATAAATTGAATCAAGTAGATATCATGAAACTAGACAGGCTAGCAGAAAAATCATCAAAAAATATTATTGATTCCATTAATAGCTCTAAAATAGTAGATTTTGATCGTTTTATTTATGCTCTTGGAATAAAAGAGGTTGGAACGACCACAGCTAAAATATTATCTAAAAAATATAATGCTTTAAATAAATTAATGTCTGCTGATAAGCAAAGCCTTGAATGTATTAATGATATTGGACCTATTGTTGGTGATAACATATTTAATTTTTTTCAGTTAAAAAGAAATATAGTAATCATAGACTCTCTATTGTCTAGTGGTGTAACTATCAAATATCATCAAACGAAAAAAAATAAAAATATTATCAATAAGAAGTTTGTTATAACAGGATCTTTTGCTAATTATACGAGATTAGAGCTTGAAAAAATTATTGATAATTATGGCGGTAATATATCTAATTCTATATCTAAAAAAACTAATGTGCTTATAGTCGGCAATAATCCTGGTTCAAAATATAAAAAAGCATTAGATTTGGGTATTAAGATTATAAACGAAAAAGAGCTTTCTAAGATTCTCTAAGTAACTCGTTAATACTTACTTTTGATCGAGTTTTTTCATCAACTTTTTTAACTATAACTGCACAATACAAACTGTACTTGCCGTTTTTTGAGGGAATTGAGCCTGAAACAACTACTGAACCTTCGGGTATTACCCCATATGATACTGTATCATTTTCTCTATCATATATTTTTGTACTCTGACCGATATATACACCCATCGATATAACTGAGTTTTTTTTAACTATAACCCCCTCAACGATTTCAGATCTGGCACCTATAAAACAATTATCTTCTATAATTGTTGGATTAGCCTGCAATGGCTCCAAGACGCCTCCAATACCAACACCACCTGATAGATGAACATTTTTGCCTATTTGAGCGCATGACCCAACAGTTGCCCACGTATCTACCATTGTCCCATCATCCACATAGGCACCAATATTAATAAATGAAGGCATTAGAACTACATTTTTTCCTTGATATGTTCCCTCTCTTGCTATTGCTTGAGGCACAATTCTTATATTATTTTTTTTTAAATAAGATTCATCAATATCTTTGAATCTTGAACCTAATTTATCATAAAACTTAGTATAATTAGTCTCTATGATAGAATTGCTTCTTATCTTAAAAGAAACTAATATAGCTTTCTTTATCCATTGATGAACTACCCAGTCACCGTTAATATATTCTGCAACCCTTAGTTTTCCGTCATTCAAAGACACAAGAGTATCTTCAACAGCATTCGTAACATCAGCAATGTTTATATTCGTCATATTTGAATCAAATGCTTTTTCAATAATCTCTTTATTTATGCTCATAATGTATTAGGAATAATTTCATTTTTATTATCTTCTAAAATCTCATCTTGAGAATCTAAGAATACAAGTATATCATAATATTGTCTAATATTTTGAACATACTTAACTGTTTCCCATCCTCTAGCATATCCATATTTAGTTTTTTTATAAAACTTAGACTGACTTAATTTTAATAAGTATGGTTCTATCTCAGACCAATTTTTTATTATAATATTATCTTGATTAGCTAATATAATGGCATCATTGATATGCCCAAGGCCAATGTTATATGCGCCTATTGCAAACCATATTTTCTCTTTAGGATTTATATTATCAGGTATTTTTTTCAATAGTTTATTTAGATATTTAGCACCACCATTAATACTCTGAATAGGATTAGTTCTATCTTCTATACCTAGTTCTCGAGATGTATCTTTTGTTAACATCATAAGGCCACGGACTCCCGTATATGAAACAGCATCTTTGTTCCATCTTGATTCCTGATATCCTATGCTAGCAAGTAGTCTCCAATCATGGTTATATTGTTTTGAATATTTTTTAAAATAAAATTCATATAAAGGAAATATATTAACTAAATCATTGATAAAGCTTTTTGAGCCTACAAAAGAATAATTTAATTTATCACTAAAATGGTTTTGATGAATTAAACTAATTTTATTAGTCTTTAACATTTCTGTAAAAAACTCAGATATTTTATTCTTTATACCTGAGCCTGTATCTCTAGGTAATGCCCATGTTATAGGAGAATCTGTTTTGATTTGAAATGCAATTTTTATTTCTGGGAAGTATTTTTGATATATCATAAGTTCATCAGAATTAAGGATTGTATATTTAACTTCACCTACCCTAAGAGCATTGATGATTGCATCAATATTTTTCTCATAATTAATCTCAATCTTTGTTGATGCTATGTCATATTCTAATAAAGACTTTGTTATGATGGGCGAATTAATTATCTCTATAGAATTATTTTTTATGTTTTCTTTGTTAGCTGGTTTATTACTATATATAGAATTATATACAATATAAAGATTTACTTTGTTATAAACATAAGACAAATTTACATTCTCGTATACACCATAATCTGCAAGTATGTCAACTTTTCTTGTATTTAAATATGATAAAGCTTTTTCAGTGTTATCTATAGGATGAATTATCAGATCTACTCCTAAGTATTTAGCAAACTCTTTTGTTATATTGTATGTATAGCCAATATTTTTATTTTTAATCTGATAATAGCTTGTTGGTCCGAATCTAATAGCTATATTAATTTGGTTATTTTTTTTTATTCGTTTTAAATCATTTTGATAAAACGGATGATAATTATTGATTACATACAAAAATGCACTGACTACAATAGCGATTATAAAAATTCTAATAACAAATTTTAACATTATCCATTTGTATTAATATTATTAGAATTTTTTTTATTATTACTATTACGATTTGAGTAATTTTTCTTTTTATTAAAAGACTTATACTTATTATATTTATAGTTTCCCTTACTATATCTTCTATTATTATTTTTAGTATATTTCTTTTTTTGTTTACTCCCAAATATATTCTTGATTATATCAAAAAGACGTTTTACAACTGACTTATTAATTTTCTTATAATTATCTCTTGGATTTGAGACAGGTTTAGGAGGTACTGATTTTGGAGTAACAGCCTTAACAATTGCTTCTTCAAAATGAGAGCTAGTTTCATTAAGCGTCTTTGTATCTTTTTGGTTATTTTTATTTAACGAAGCCTTAAATTCATTTGCATCTAAATTTGCTTTATCAATATGATAGTTTGCGCCTTCTATAGAATTATCTGGCACTATTTTGATATTAATTTTTTGTCTTTCTTCTATACCCCGAATCAGATCTTTTTTTTCATTCAACAAGTATGTAGCTAGTCTTACTGGTAAGTATACCGTCAATGCTTTTTCAGTTTTCATTGCTTGCTCTTCGAGTATTCTCACTAGATTTATCGATAATGTTGAAAGAGATTTAATTTCACCTGAACCACCGCAAGTTGGACAAACTTGGCTTGTATTATCTACAATTGATGATTTAAGTTTTTGACGTGATATTTCCATAAGTCCAAACTTTGATATTCTGCTAAATTGAATCTTAGCTTTATCAATTTTTGCCATTTCTGCCATCTTCTTGCTAACTTGCTTCTGTGAACTAATCGACAACATATCTATAAAATCAACTACTATTAGCCCGCCAATATCACGCAGTCTTAATTGAGTGGCTAAAGAAACAGCAGCTTCAATATTTGTATTTAGAGCAGTTTCTTCAATATCTCCTCCTTTTGTTGATTTAGCTGAGTTCACATCTATGCTCGTTAATGCCTCAGTAGTGTCGAATATAATGTTTCCTCCAGATGGCAATGTAATTTTCCTTCTGTAAACACTTTGTACTTGTGTCTCAATACCAAAATTGCTGAATATTGGTACAGGTTTGCTATGCCTGAGAGTTTTTACATCTGAATGAGGTATAAAATGCTTCTTCGCATTAACAAAATCATCATGAAACTTCTCATCATCAATAATAATCTCATTAATAGTTTCATCTATATAATCTCGAACAACCCTCGCCAACATACTACTTTCCTCATATATCAAGAAAGGTGATTTTTTTAAAACAGAACTCTCAAGAATAGATTCATAAATTTGTACAAGATAATTCATGTCCCATTCTAATGTTTCTTTATTTATATCTAATGCAGATGTCCTTAATATAATGCTCATGCCATCAGGTATTCTTATACTACTGATTAGTTTTTTAGCGGCAATTCTGTCATTACCTTCCAGTCTTCTGGAGACTCCGCCTGTATTGGGGTTTTTTGGTAACAAAACTAGATATTTTCCAGCAAGACTTAAGTATGTCGTTAAAGCAGCTCCTTTTGTGCCTCGCTCTTCTTTATCTACCTGAACAACTACTTCTTTCCCAAATTCAATACAGTCTCTTGAGGTTTTAGGTTTACCTTGTGTGAATATTTCATGGGAAATTTCCTTAAAAGGCAGGAATCCATGTCTGGACCGCCCAAAGTTTACAAATGCCGCTTCTAAACTAGGTTCTACCCTAGATATTGTCCCCTTGTATATATTTGATTTTATGTTTTTTGATGGAAGATCTATGTCTAATTCCAAAAGCTTGTTGTTTTCCACAATAGCAAGCCTGACCTCTTCTCTCTGAGAGGCGTTTATTAATATTTGCTTCATTATAAATCCTGTAATTCATTCGCTTTTATCGATTTTTCTCTTATTTTGTAAAAATACTTATTATATTCGTCTTACTTTTTTTATTGTTACTGCTTAAGTTCAATTTCTTAATCCACTGCTTAGTGGGATATTTGTTTTTTATCAACGCTTTAGCCATATTATTGACTAATTTCATTAAACAATATAAAAATCTTTGAATTAATATATCAATGATTTACACTATCTTCAAATACTATCGTGTCAAATTCTAATAAAATCAGTGTACGAAAAATTAAAATATTGTCTAATCAGCAAGGACAAAGGTTAGATAATTACCTCCGTAAACTCCTCACAGGTGTCCCTAATAGCCTAATCTATAAGATTATAAGGGATGGTCAAGTCAGGGTAAATAGTTCTAGAGTTAAGCCGCTTTATCGACTACAACAAAATGATTTATTACGTATACCTCCTGTATCAGTTGACTTGAAACAAAAATCAGTTTCAAGGTTTCTTGTTAAGGACTTAAAAAAATTTATCTTAGTAGAAAATGATGATTTTATAATTATAAATAAACCGCCGGGCATATCAGTACATTCTGGGACAAACATAAAGAATGACATTATATCTACTCTTAAAACCTTAGAAGAATATAAGTCTGTAACATTGGTTCATAGGTTAGATAAAAATACTAGCGGATGTCTTATATTGGCGAAACATTATCAGGCGGCATCTGATTTAGGCAAGATTTTTCAATCAGGCAATGTAGAAAAAAACTATTTATCATTGTTATCTGGTGAACTCAGTGGGGATAAAATTGCAGTAGATCACTCACTAATCAGGAACAAGCTTAATAATGCGCCTTCTGTGAGTGTATCAAGCTCAGGTAAGCACGCTTTATCTTATATAACTCTGATTAAACAATTTAAACAGTGTTGTCTAGTAGATATAAAAATTGAGACAGGTAGAATGCATCAAATAAGAGTTCATGCATTAAGCATAAGTCAACCAGTATGCGGGGATACAAAATATGGAAATATTGAAATTAATGAAGAAATGAGAAAAAAAGGATTAAAAAGAATTTTTTTACATGCTAAGAAATTGTCTTTTTTTTATAAAAAACAATATATTGTTGAATCTCCTACACCCGAAGACTTAAGCTTGGTTATTGATAATCTTAAGAATGAAATATAATATGATACTAAATGATAAGGATTGCAAATGGATGATAACAAGATACTGCAGGATTTAATAAATACGCTTATTGAGGATAAAAGATCTGAGAGAAGATATAAGCTTATTGGTAGGATATTATTCTTATCTATTGTATTACTCTTCATATACTTTGCTTCAATATCAAGCTCTAAATTAACCACACCGCATACAGCCATTATTGAAATTAATGGAGTAATTGCAGCAGGTGGACCAGTTAACGTAAAGAAAATTCTTCCATTAATTGAAAATGCTGTTGATAATGATTTATGTAATGGGGTTATTTTAAAAATAAATAGTCCTGGAGGTAGTGCAACACAATCTAAGATTATATATGATGAAATAGTTAAAATTAGGAATACAACCTCTAAGAAAATTATTTCAGTCATTGAAGATGTAGGGGCGTCTGGTGGATATTATATCGCAGCCAGCAGTGAAGAGATATTTTCTAGTCCTTCTAGTATAGTTGGATCTATCGGTGTAAGGATTGACAGTTTTAATATACAATCTCTTATGTCGAAACTTGGAATAGAGCCACAAATATTATCTTCTGGTAAAGATAAAACAATTTTAGACCCATTTACTAGACTATCAGACAAGCATAGAAAACATCTTCAGATTTTATTACAGGATATACATACTCAATTTATATCGGATATTGAAATATCACGAAAAGACAAAATCACTACCAATGTATATACAGGCCTTTTTTGGACAGGAAATGAGGCATTGAAAATTGGTCTCGTAGATAAAATTGGTTCAATATATGATGCTAATAAAGAAATATTTAACGACAACCCAATGGTTACATATAATAGAAAAGAGAATTTATTAACTGATATTCTTAATACATCTCTATTTAATTCTGATTACACTAATAATATATCCATAAGATATTAAAAAATGTCTTACAAACTATTTACTAAAAAGAAGATTAATCAACATCTTGTTGAATTCAAGGTAAATAATCTATCTAATCGGTATAGTGAGCACATTATCAATATAATAGAAGACTCACATACACACAAATACTCATATGGTAAATCATTAATTATTGGTGGAGCTGAAGGTTACTTCGGCGCAATTATCATAGCTAGTAGAGCAGCATTATCATCAGGTTCACGTTATATTGAAGTTATGTCTACACAATCACATGCATCAAGTTTAGCTATACACCAGCCAGAATTAATTTCATCATATAAATTAGAATCTATTGAGTTAGAAAAATATAAAAATATTTTAATTGGTCCAGGCTTATCACAGAATGCTTGGTCTGAGAATATATCAGAAAGTTTATTTAATTATATTTCTAAGGCCAGCAAAAATATTAACATTATTTTAGATGCTGGAATGTTACATTATCTTTCATTAAATAATATGCGAAATGATAGATGGATTTTAACCCCTCATACTGGTGAGGCAGCAAAACTTTTAGATATATCCTCTAAAGAAATAGAGTCTAATAGACAAAAAGCTATTATTCAAATTCAGGAAAAATATGGTGGTATAATTATTTTGAAAGGGCATGAAACTTTAGTTAGAACAGATACTACAACTTACATGTGCAAGCACGGTAATAGTAGTATGGGAACGGCTGGGATGGGAGATTGCTTATCTGGCATAATTCTTTCGTTGACAAGTATGGCGATAAAAGAGGATTATATAAATGCAACATTATTTGCAGTAGGCGCCCACTCTTTTATTGGTGATGTGATTAGAGAAAAATTAGGCGGGGTCGGTCTTCTAGCATCAAATGTGATTGATGAGACAAAAATTTTTATGAACAAATATCGATCGTAATGAAAAAATGTATAACAAGAAGATAAAGTACTATCATATTTCTAATATATCATCATACCATAAGATTTTTCCTATTATACAGAATCATAATTTATCTCAAAATATTATTTTTTTAAGAGGAAATATTGGAGCTGGTAAAACCTCATTTGTTAGAGAGTTTGTCGCTAATCTGAATGTTAAATGTGATATATCAAGCCCTACTTTCACACTAATAAATGAATACAAAAATGATGATATAAATATTTATCATTATGATTTATATAGAGTGGAAAATAATCATGAATTATTTGAAATCGGAATTGATTATTATTTTTCTCAAGATGGATATCATTTTATTGAATGGCCTGAAAAATTTATCTCATTTTTACCAAGACCACATATTGAAATAAATTTTAAAATTATGGAAGATTCTAGATTGCTGAGCATATACACATAATGTCACTAGATCGAACATTAATAGCTCTTATTGGCCCAACAGCGACAGGTAAATCTCAACTTGCCCTAGAATTATATAATAAATATCCAGTAGAAATTGTTAGCGTAGATTCTGCGATGATATATAGAGGACTCAATATCGGCACAGATAAACCAGACAACAAAATTCTGAGTAATATTAAACACCATCTAATTAACATTAGAGACCCTTATGAGACATATAATATAGGTGATTTTTTTTCTGATATTAAATCTGTTCTTTCAACTATCCATAGTAAAAAAAAAATACCTTTGCTTGTTGGTGGCTCCTTAATGTATTTTAATCAGCTTTTTACTGGCATATCATCTCTTCCAGAGAAGAGTATATCTGATAGAAAATTGATAAATAAATTATTAGAAAACTATGATTGTAATCAACTACATTCATGTTTGCAAAATATAGATATTGAATCATATAAACGTATCGATAAAAATGATCGTCAGAGAATAGAGCGTGCATTAGAAGTCTATATGATTACTGGTATGCCAATGTCAAAATTACTTAATCAAAAAACTAACATTCTTAAGAATTATAATATTTTACTTATAAAACTTTTTTCTAATGATAGATCGATAATTCATCAGAAAATAGAAAAAAGGGTAGACAAAATGTTAGCAAATGGACTTGTTGACGAAGTTAAAGGGCTAATTGATAAGTTTTCTCTAAATGATCAAATGCAGTCAATGAAATGTATTGGTTATAGACATGTATTTGAATATTTATCACAAAAACAAAAATCAGAGGAATTAAGAGATAAATGTATTTTTTCTACTAGACAACTAGCAAAAAGACAGATTACTTGGCTGAAGCAATTTAATCATGGTTATCCAGTTGACATTTCTACAAATACATTACAAAAATCATGCAAATTTATCGACAAGAATTTGCATTTTATTTAAATAGTGTCAATATTACATAACTAGGATGAATTCGAATCAGGTTTTTTATGCAGGACAATCTTCAAGATAAATTCTTAAATAAACTAAGAAAAGAAAAGATTATGATATCTGTTTTTTTGATAAATGGTATTAAATTAGATGGTATTGTTGAGGCATTTGACCCTTATACAATCCTTTTAAAGAGCAAGACCACACAAAGTATTTATAAGCATGCAATATCAACTATAGTACCTCACCAACATGTTAAATTAGAAATTGATGACTAAAGTACTTTATAATACTATAATGTCCTAGGAGCATAAAAATGGCATGGAATGAACCTGGTGGTAATAAGGACCCTTGGGGAAGAAAACCACAAACAAAAAATGAGTTAGATAATCTTCTTAAAGATTTCAATAAGTTCTTCAAGAAGGTACTAGGTGGCGGGTCAAGTGGAGATGGCACTGGGCCTACTAAGCGTAATACCTCTATTTTAGTTGCCTCAATACTTGTGATATATTTTCTAAGCGGGATTTACATCGTAAATGATGGCGAAAGAGGAGTAGTTCTCCAGTTTGGAGAGTTCCATTCGATTACAACTCCTGGCCCTCATTGGGTGCCCAGAATTGTACGTAGTTATGAGATTGTTGATGTCTCAAAAATTAGATCTGTACAACAAAAAGCAGTAATGCTGACAGAAGATGAAAATATTGTAAGCGTGAACTTTGCTGTTCAATATGATGTTAAAGATGCTAGTAATTTTATTTTTAACTTACGAGACCCTGATGAAACTCTAAGTGCTGCTGCTGAAAGTGCAATAAGAGAGGTTCTGGGTAAAAATAAAATGGATTTTGTTATTACTGAAGGAAGAGAATCTATAGCACAATCTACCCAAATTTTACTTCAGACTGTATTAGATAGTTATCAGTCAGGCATAAATGTCCAAACTGTCAATATTTTGGAAGCACAACCACCTGAACAGGTGCAAGATGCCTTCTCCGATGCAATTAGAGCTAGAGAAGACGAACAGAGATACATCAACGAAGCTGAAGCTTATAGGAATGAAATTATACCTCTAGCTCGTGGTAAGGCTAAACAAATCATAGAAGAAGCCAAAGCCTATCAAGTTAAACTAATAAAGTCTGCTGAAGGTGAAGCATTACGATTTACAAAGCTTTTTGAAGAATATCAAAAAGCACCAGAAGTGACAAGAGAGAGATTATATTTAGAATCTGTTGAATCTGTTTTGGGTAGTTCTACTAAAGTCATGATTGACCTTGATGGAGGAAATAATTTACTTTATCTTCCATTAGATAAAATATTAGAGCCAAGATTATCTGAAAAGAGCACAAATCAATCTGCTAAAACTGATGATTCTACAAATACTCTCGCTGATAAAATAAGACAATCCAGAGATAGCTTTAATTCTAGAAAGAGGAGCCTCTACAATGAATAATAGAAACATTCTAACAGTAATATTAGTTACAATAATACTTATCTCATCTGCAACATTTATAGTAGATGAAAGAGAGGTTGCGATTAAATTTAGATTGGGTGAAATTGTCAGAGCATATCAAGATCCAGGATTATATTTTATGATACCGTTTATTAATAATATAAAAAAATATGACTCGAGATTACTCACTATGGACTCTAAACCAGAACAATTTTTAACTAGTGAGAAAAAAAATGTGATTGTTGATTCATTCGTAAAATGGAAAATAACTGGTCCAGAAAACTTTTATAGATCGTCTAAGGGTGATGAGAGAATTGGTATTAATCGTTTATCTCAAATTATTAATGATTTAACTAAGAGTGAATTTAGTAAACGAACTATTAATGAAGTTGTTTCAGGAGATAGATTGGCATTGATGAATACTGTCAAGATTGAAGCAAATAAAGCTGCATCTGCATTAGGAATAACTGTTATTGATGTAAGAGTTAAAAAAGTAGATTTACCTGATGAGGTAAGTAATTCTGTATATGCAAGGATGGTTAAAGAGAGGGCAACTGTTGCCAAAGCATTTAGATCTAAAGGCAAGGAGGAAGCTCAAGGTATTTCAGCTTCAGCTGAGAGAGAATCTGCGACTATTATTGCGGAAGCTTATAAAGAATCACAAGCTATCAAAGGTGAAGGAGATGCAATTTCCACAGAAACTTATGCTCGCGCATATAACCTCAGTCCAGAATTTTATTCTTTTTATAGAAGCTTATCTGCCTATAAAGAGACATTCAGTGCAAAACAGGATGTGCTAGTTATACAACCAGACTCTGATTTCTTTAAATATTTCAATAATCCTCTTGGTAAAAAATAATAGATCCCTGGTTATTATTAATTTTAGCTGTCTCACTTTCTATTTTATTAGAAGGTATGCTCTTGTTTTTGTCACCTAATTTATTTAGAGATTTATTAAAATATTTTAATGATCTAAGTAATAATTCTTTGAGAATAATTGGTCTTGTCTGTATGATATTGGGGTTAACTTTGTTTTTAATAGTAATATAATGAGCGGTTTTAAATCTAAAAATTTTAATATTCCTGAGGGTATTGAATACTATATGGTAGAAGAAGCCAAAATATTTGAAAAACTCAAGAGAAACATTTCAAGTATTTACACTAAATCTAAATATTCATATGTAATTACGCCGATTTTTGATAATCTGGATAACCTTCTAAGTCTTAAATCTACAGATTTAGATAATCAGACAACTTTTGTGTTAGATAAAATTAATAGGACTGAAGTAGGTATTAGAGCAGATATTACCCCTCAAATAGCTAAAGTTGATTATCAACTTACTGGTGGAAAAGGAAAATCTAAATATTGTTACATGGGAGACATCTTGAGGCTGTCGCCAGGACCTTTTGATCGCATAAACCCCTTTCAAACAGGAGTAGAATATTTTGGAATTAAAGATAAATCTGCCGATGTAGAAATTATTAAACTTATGATTGATATTATATCTTTGTCCAAAGAGCAAAAAATTATAATAGAGCTCGGCGATCTTTGTTATTTGAATAATTTAATTAATGAATTAAATCTTGATATGGAAAAAAAAATACGACTAGTTAACTTAATTAATTTGAAATCTACAGATGAAATAAAAAACTTTTTTAACGAAAACAATTTATCTAAAAATAAGAAAAAATTCCTTCTTGATTTAATTAGTCTGTCTGGTGATATATCTGTTATGAAGGAGCTTAAAAAAGTAATGAAATATAATAAAGTAAAAAATTTTACTGCTTTAAATAATCTTGAATCTATAGCGCAGATTATACAAAAATATAAATCAAATTGTGATATTCAAATTGATCTATGTGAATTACATGGATTAAATTATCAATCTAGTTTAGCTTACACAGCCTACATACCTAATCTCAGAAAAGAAATAGCCAGAGGTGGTCGGTATTTAGCATATGATACTTATTCAAATAATCCTAGAACTGCAACTGGGTTTAGTCTTGATATAAAAGACCTTCTAGATATATTGCTACAAAAGAGGCCTTACCATGTCTAATGTATTTTTAGTTGGAACTCATTGGGGAGACGAGGGAAAAGGCAAGGTCGTTGACGTGTTGTCTGAGAATGTTGCAGGCTGTGTAAGATTTCAAGGTGGGCACAATGCTGGACATACGTTAGTAATAAATAATGAAAAAACTATCCTTCATTTAATACCATCTGGCATCTTAAGAGATAATGTAAAATCTATAATAGGTAATGGAGTCGTTGTATCATTAGAAGCACTAGATAAGGAGCTCACTGATCTCAAAGAAAAAGGGGTTTCAATTAATAATAAATTATATATCAGTGAGTTATGCCATGTTATTTTACCAACGCATATTGCTCTTGATTTAGCTCATGAGAAGTCTCTTGGTAAAGAGTCTATTGGAACTACAGGTAGAGGGATAGGTCCTACCTATGAAGATAAGGTTGCACGCAGGGGGATAAGACTTATTGATTTTTTTGATAAGATCAATCTTGAGAGCAAAATTAAAAAATCTATTGATTATCATAATTTCCTTCTTAAAAATTATTATAATGATAGCGAGGTAGCACTAGATGATGTAATGTCATCAATTATGCCTATATTTGATAAAATTAAAAAATACATATGTGATGTCACTCCTTTAATTTTGGATTTAAATGAATCATCAAATATCATTTTTGAAGGCGCACAGGGCACTCTATTAGACATTGATCATGGAACCTACCCATATGTCACATCTTCTAATACAACCCTAGCTGGTTTAATATCGGGTACGGGTATAGGAGTTGATAAGGTAAATTACTCGTTAGGTATAACCAAGGCATATACAACAAGAGTGGGTCATGGTCCATTTCCATCTGAGTTAACAAATAAACTTGGTGAAGATATTGCTAAATGGGGAGGAGAAGTTGGAGCTACAACTGGTAGGGCTAGAAGATGTGGATGGCTTGATATTAAAATTCTAAAAAAATCTATCGAGCTAAATAGAATAAATGGCATTGCTCTTACAAAACTCGATGTATTAGATAAGTTAGATAAGATAAAAATATGTACTAGTTATGATAAATTAGACTTAAAACATAATGCAAATGATATTGAATATATTGAAATAGATGGATGGAAAACTTCAACAATAGGAGCAACGTCTTTTGATGAATTACCAGAAAATGCTAAAGTCTATATTAAAAAAATTGAAGAGCTTGCAAATATTGAAGTTGTTATGATATCAACTGGTCCGGCACGAGACCAGATTATAATAATGAAAGATATTTTTTTATAAATGTCAAAACCGGAAACTAATAATATTATTTATGGTATACATACATGTACCGCACAACTTAATCATGATAAAACTAACATTACTAAAGTTTATGTAAAGAAATCACATAAATCTAAGCAAGTTCATAACATCATTCAGAATTTGAATGATTTATCGATTGAAGTTATTGAAACAACTAAAGACTATCTTACAATGATATGTTTATCTTCAAAACATCAGGGAATTGTTTTTGAAATAAGAAATATTACAGAAACATATGATTTAGATCACTATCTTCAAACAATTAGTAAACCTTTTATAGCTATATTTGATAATATTCAAGATCCAAGAAATTTAGGTTCTCTAATCCGTACTTCTAATGGAGCTGGTGTCAACTTAGTTATTAAAAAAAAATCAGGTTCTTGTGATATATCACCACTGGTGCATAAAACAGCATCCGGTGGATTACAAGGTATTGGTTTAATTGAAACTAATAATCTTACTGAAATAATTAAAAAGATTAAAAATCATAACATTATGGTTGTTGGTACATCAGACTCCGCATCTTTGTCAATTTATGATATGAAACCTATAGTATCAGGAGTAGCTATTATATTTGGGTCAGAGGGTGCAGGCATAAGTAAATCCCTTTCCCATTTATGTGACAGTGTATATAGCATTCCAATACATGGTTCTATAGAATGCTTAAATGTAGCTGTTGCAGCAGGAATTGTACTTTATCATACTCAACAGATGCTTAAAAATTCTAAATGATGATTGAAATATTGTTGATACTCAAGTAGTATTCGCATATTGGATAAAACAATGAAAAATTACGAATTATTGCTAATGTTTAATATAAATCAAGATGAATCTACATCTAAAACTGTAGATAAATATAAAGATATTATTACTTCAAAAAATGGCATTATTGATAGATATGAAGACTGGGGAATAATAAAATTGGCTTACAGTATTGAAAAGAACAATAAAGCAAGATATATTCTCCTTAATTTTCAATCAGATAAAGAAGTTTTGTCGGAATTATCTGGTTTAATAAAATTCAATGACAGCATAATGAGGCATATGTTTATATCTAAAAATAAAAGGATAACAGAGCCATCGATTATGATGCAACAAAGAGAAAGGGCATAATTATGGCAGAAGATTCAAACCCAAAAAAAACTAATATTTTAGACGAGATAGATTATAAAAATCTTGGTTTTCTCAAGAAATTTCTTACAGAATCGGGTAAAATCTCTCCAAGAAGGGTTGCAGGCACAACAGCTAAACAACAGAGAAAGGTTAATAAGGCAATTAAGATTGCAAGACATCTTGCACTACTCCCATTTTGTGATAACCATAAACAATAATGGATGTACTACTTCTTAAAAATATAAAAAACTTAGGTGACATTGGTAGCAAAGTATCAGTAAAATCAGGTTATGCTAGAAATTACCTTTTACCTAATAATCTGGCAGTACTCTCTTCAAAAGAAAATCTAGCTATAGTAGAAGAGAAGAAGCAGTTATTACTAAAGCAAGAAGAAGAACTCAGAAATCAAGCTATAAACATTAAAGAAAAATTTAACGATTACATCCTTACCTTTGATGTACATGTACAGGAAGATGATGATAAGCTATTTGGCTCTATCAACTTACAAAATATAGTTGAAAAACTTAATAATGATGGCTATGAATTGGAAAAAAAGCAAGTTAATCTTCCTTCTGGACCTATAAAAATATTTGCAGATGATTATATAGCTACCGTAAGTCTATATGCTGACGTTTCTGTAACTATTCCAATTAAATTAACTAAAATTGCCAAGCCATCGCCTGAAAATACTTCAGAAAACCCATCATCAGAATCTCCTGAATAAATCTGATCTATTCTATAAAAAATAGTTTTTTTCAGTTAGAATGAACTATGGATTCGAGAATACCTTCTACACCAAAATCACTTGAAGCAGAGCAAGCTTTCTTAGGCTCTTTGATTATGGACTCGTCTTCTTGGGACCAAGTATCGCATATGGTAGAATCTAAAGACTTTATCGATACTAAAAACAGAGAAATATTTAATCAAATTTATAATTTAGTTTCATCTGGCCAAGTTATAGACGTAATAGTACTTGGTGATGCTCTTAAAACCAGTGGTTTGTTAGATAAAGTTGGCGGACTAATATATCTTGGAGAATTAGCGAAAAAAGTTCCAACATCAGCACATATCAAAGCATATGCTGACATCATAAAAGAAAATTCTATAAAACGTGAATTAATCAATATAAGTACTCGTACAATACAAAATGTACATCAAAGCGATCAGGGTAATATCAAGGATATCTTGGATAAAGCGGAATCCGAAATATTTGGAATTACGGCTGACTCCACCATAGATAATGGATTAGCCAAGATAGGCCCAGTAGTAAATAAATATATAGAAAATGTCTATAATAAAAAAAATAATGATGAGATTGATTATTTATTAACTGGATATAAAGAATTTGATAAACTTGTTTCAGGGCTTCAAAAATCAGATTTAATTATAATTGCAGGTAGACCGTCAATGGGTAAAACTGCTTTTGCAATGAATATAGCGCAAGATATAGTTTTTAAACAAAAGAAGAAAGTGGGTTTTTTTAGTTTAGAAATGTCAGCTCAATCAATTGCATTAAGAATGCTTTCATCATTAAGCTTTGTCTCTCAACAAAAAATTAGAACAGGTGATTACGAGGCGAGCAACAAAGATACAAAAGCTGTCACCTCAGCAATAGAACAGATGCAAGATTGCGATTTTTATATTGATGATACAGCTGCTATATCACCAATGGAACTAAGATCTAAAGCTAGACGTATGAAAAGGGACTCTGGAATAGATATGATTATAGTTGATTACTTACAACTAATGTCTATACCTAGATACTCAGAGAATAGGGTGAATGAGATTGCTGAAGTTACTCGTGCCCTTAAAGCTATAGCTAAAGAACTAGATATCCCTGTAGTAGCTTTATCTCAGTTAAATAGAGGAGTTGAGACAAGAAATGACAAAAGACCTTTTCTATCCGACCTAAGAGAGTCAGGATCAATTGAACAAGACGCAGATTTAATTATCTTTTTGTATAGAGATGAAGTATATGACTCAAATACAGCGCAGAAAAATGTTGCAGAAATAAGAGTAGAGAAACATAGAAATGGACCTACAGGAGTGATTAAACTTACATGGGTCCCTCACTGCACTAGGTTCGAAGATTATTTTCCGCAAGTTTATGATGGGGTCGGCGAGTATTAATTTACTCTTCTAATAATTTTATCTTGCCTTCTTTTCCTTCCCACTCCTTTGCATCGGCTGGCGGGTCTTTAATTTCAGTTAGTATTGGCCATTTCTTAGATAGTCTTTCATTAATCTCAAGAAACTCTCTAGTGTCATCTGTTATGTCCTCATCAGAGATGATTGCATTGATCGGACATTCAGGCTCGCACAGACTGCAATCAATACATTCATCAGGATTAATTACTAAAAAATTAGGGCCTTCATGGAAACAATCTACTGGGCAAACTTCTACGCAATCAGTATATTTACACTTTATACAGTTTTCTGTGATAACATATGTCATTAGATATATTATTTTGCACTAAATAGTTAGATATTGCACATGAAAAAAATAAAAAAAGCCGTTTTTCCAGTTGCCGGTTTGGGAACAAGGTTCTTGCCCGCCACTAAAGCAAGCCCCAAAGAAATGCTTCCAGTAGTTGATAAACCACTTATTCAGTATGCTGCTGAGGAAGCAGTTGATGCCGGTATTAAGCAGTTAATATTTGTTATTGGCAGGACTAAGAATGCTATCATAGATCACTTTGATTCTAGCCCAGAACTTGAGAGAGAATTAATTGATAAAAAAAAGAATAATCTATTGAATTCCGTCAAGAGTATCGTACCAAATAATGTGGATTGTGTATTTGTCAGACAAAATATTCCAGCTGGACTTGGTCACGCAGTGCATTGCGCTAGACACATTGTTAATGATGAACCATTTGCAGTTATTTTGGCTGACGATTTAATAAAATCAAAAAAATCATGTCTTAAACAAATGACAGATATATATTCTAGAGAGCAAAGTCCTTTGATAGCTATTCAAAAAATTAATAAAAAAGATAGTGATAAATATGGGATTATTGAATACGGTGATAAACATAATAATTTATATGATATAAAATCAATTATTGAGAAACCTAAACCAGCTAAGGCTAAGTCTAATCTTGGTGTTGTTGGAAGATATGTGCTGCCTCCTTCTATTTTTAACAATATTGCATCATCTAAGCCTGGTGTAGGCAAAGAAATACAGCTAACTGACGCAATAGAGAAGTTAATTTTAGAGCAGCGTGTCTTAGGCTATGAATTTGAAGGTACCAGATTTGACTGTGGAAGCAAAATTGGCTATTTGCAAGCTACAACAGAATATGCGCTTGAACATAGTGAAGTGAGAAAAGAATACAAAAGTTATTTAAAAAAATTGAAAATATAAAATTAATGTTGATGGTAATTAAAAATTGAATTATCATGCGATAACTTATTCCTCGGTAGCTCAGTTGGTAGAGCGAGTGACTGTTAATCACCAGGTCGGCGGTTCGAGTCCGTCCCGAGGAGTATCTAATAATTATTACTCTTCACTATTTACCAAGATATATGTTATCTTATATATTACATATAATATTTAGCTCGTCATGAAAAAAATAATTTTAAAACTGTTGCATGCCATTAGATATATATTGGGGAGAATTATTATACACTTGATACCAAGAAACTTACCATCGCTAAGAGAACAAGAAAATATTACTTGTTATAAATTATATGAAAAAGATGAAATTGAAAAATGTTATCATTATTTTAAAAAATACTTCAATACTGCTATGCATTTAGAAGGAGACAATTTACTGGTCTATGGCATCAAACATGCAATTGAGATTAATGCATCTAAAAACAATTTATTTTTAGAATTTGGTGTTTGGAACGGAAGAACTATTAATTTATTTTCTAAATATATTAATAAAAATCGGATTTATGGATTTGATACATTTTCTGGGACTCCTGAAGATTGGAAAGGGACAGATAAACCCAAAGGATACTACTCAGCAAATAATAAAATACCTAAACTTAATGAAAACTGTATTCCAATCAAAGGACTTGTTAAAGATACTTTGCCATCATTTTTATCTAATAATAGCGGCAAGAGGATAAGATTTGTACATATGGATTTAACTATATATGAGCCTACATTATTTGTGCTTAATTCCATAAAACCATATCTAGCAAATGATGCAATAATTATTTTTAGAGGTTTTTATAATTATCCTAGTTGGCAAGAAGGTGAATTCAAGGCTTTAACAGAGTCTTTTGATGAAAAAGATTATAAGTATATTGCCTTCTCAAAAGATGGTAGTCCAGTAATAATAAAATATATCAGACCTAACTCTTAATGAAGATTTGTTTTTTTACAGAAAATACTCATAAAGGTGGTATGGATAAATTTATTTATACATTAGCTAATAATTGGCCCAACAAAGAAGATGAAATAACGATACTTTGCAATAGCTCTCATCCAGGTTATGAAGATATAAGGAATCATTTAAATTCTAAATATATTATTAAACCATCTAATATAAAGCTTTCATGGGAATTAAAAAATAATATCGCTAATTATTTACCTAGAAGTATCATTCCTGTAATATCTTTTATTCTGAAATATGTCCTATTTCCATATCAAATCTTTAAGTTATATGTCTATTTTAAAAACTCAAGCTTCAAAAAACTATTTACAATCAATGGTGGCTATCCTGGTGGATATTCATGTAGAGCAGCACCTATTGCATGGTATTTAGCAAAAAAGAATAAATCTAAAATGGCTTGTTTGAGTGCCGTTAAAGAAACATTTTGGTATGCAGCGCCTTTTGAATACCTCTTAGATAAAGCATTGTATTTTTCTTTGAATGAACTGATTTTTCCATCTCAGTATGTCAAGGATACACAATTACTAAGGGCATCACTAAAAAATATATCTTCTACTGTTATTTATAATGGTATTGATAAATTTCCTATAGAATTTCGCTCTAGTAAAGATAATAAAATAATTAAATTTTTAATGCTTGCAACATATGAAAAAATTAAAGGGCATAGTCTTCTATTAGAGTCTTTTAAAAAAGTCATAGATAACTTTGACTGTACAAATTTTGAATTAACTATTGCTGGCTATGGTACTAATGAACAAAAAAGAAATATAATTGACGAGATCAAATCAAAAAACCTAAATAAGTTTGTTAATCTATTAGATTTCCAAGAAAATGTACTAGAATTATACCAAGCCACACATGCTGTTATTATTCCATCCATTAAATATGAAGGATTGCCACTTACAGCTATAGAAGCAATGTCACTTCAAATACCGATTATCTCAAGTGATACAGGAGGTCTAAAAGAAATATTTAGCTTAAACAGGGATATAGGGCTTATTTCTAGTACCTCATCTTCTTCCATGTCAAAGAATATTTATATGTTCATTCAAAATCCTAATAAACATAAAATATATGGTCAGCATGGAATAGATACTTTTACAAAATATTTTACTAGTGAAGTTTGTGCAGCTAAGTATTATAGCAGTCTAATTAACCACTAATTTCTGATATAATCTATATTATATTTAATGATTGTGTTTTAATTACAGATATAATTTATGTTTAGAAATCTAATTAAATTTATACTCTCACGAATCAGTTATGATTATTATGTCAGAGGCATGACTTTAAATTTACAGCATGCTGTTTTTAATAAAGTACGATTATCAAAAAAATATAATAAAAGAGAATTACTTTGGAAATCTCTCCTAGAAGAATTAGATGATAGAGAGATATTATATTTAGAATTTGGTGTCTGGAAAGGATACTCCATAGAATACTTTGCAAGAAATATACAATCTTCATCATCTAAATTTATAGGCTTTGATAGTTTTGAAGGATTGCCAGAAGACTGGTATACAAATCCAAAAGGTACTTTTAACTTAGATGGTAAACCACCTAGTGTTCATGATAATAGAGTTAGTTATATCAAAGGATGGTTTTACGATACAGTACCGCCTTTTATTGATAGGCAGTTGCAGGCTCGAAACTATAATGAACTTATAGTTCATTATGATGCTGACTTATATAGCTCTACTCTTTTTTGTCTATCACAGATCGATCGTCTGAAGAAACCATACTATGCCATATTTGATGAGTTTGTAAGAGATGAAACTAGAGCGTTATATGATTATATGCAATCTCACGGAGCTGAAATAGAGTTTTTAGGTTATACCGCTGAGAATCAAATGCTTTGTAAAATTACCCCTCATAATTCATAGCATATTATATAAGTCTATTTCAGCGAGTTAGTAATTCTCTTCATAGCATCTTCTAGAGAATGCATATCAATAGCAATCGATATTCTTATATGCCCTTCTAAACCAAACGCACTTCCTGGTACAACAGCTACTTTAGATTCATTAAGAAGGTGTAAAGCAAGCTCACTATCATTATTAATAGAACTACTATTTTTAATATATTCATGGAATGAAGGAAATACATAGAATGTACCATCAGTTTCTTTGCATAATACTCCATCTATTAGATTTAGTTGATTAACTACAAAGTCATGACGTTTTTTATATTCATCACGCATCATTGGTAATTCATTACATTCGTTTATAAGAGCTGATGTAGCAGCTGCTTGTGATATTGAACTTGCACATGAAGTACTTTGTGACTGTAATGTTTTCATTTTTTTTATAATGTCTTTATTACCCGCAGCATATCCTATTCTCCATCCTGTCATAGAGTATGCTTTTGATACACCATTTAAAACTATCGTTCTATCTTTCAATTCTGGACAGACATTAATTATATTATGAAATTTTTCTTTATACCAAAATATATGTTCATATATATCGTCGGACGATATGAATATGCTTGGATGTTTTAGCAAAACTTTTGATATAGATCCTAATAGTTTTGAGTCAAAATATTTTCCGCTTGGGTTATTGGGACTATTAAGCATTAACAACTTTGTTTTTTTTGTAATCAGGTCTTGTAGTTTATCGATATCAATATCGAAGTTATCTTTATACGTTGTTTCAAGAAGAATTGGAATACCACCAGAATATACAACCATATCAGCATACGAAACCCAATAAGGTTGAGGAATAATAACTTCATCTCCATTATTAATGAGAACTTGAAGTAGGTTGAAAATTGATTGTTTACAACCAGCAGAAACAATTATTTCGTCAGCATCATACGACAAGTTATTTTCACTTTGAAATTTATGTATTATTGCATTTTTTAGTTCCGTTGTACCATCTACAGCAGTATATTTTGTGTTACCCTTATCTATTGCAATCTTTGCAGATTCCTTTATATAGTTAGGCGTGTCAAAGTCTGGTTCTCCAACTGTTAGAATTACAACATCCTCCCCACTTTGGCGCATTTCTTTAGCCTTGGAGGTTAATGCCATTGTTGAAGATGGTTTAATTAATTTTATTCTATTTGAAAACGTCAATGTATTGCCTTGATAAGTAATAGTAGCTTATATAAGTCTTTTAAGTCAACTTCATGTTAGAATATTTCTAATATGAAGAAATTCAAATTGAAATCAATGTATAAGCCCGCTGGAGATCAACCTACTGCTATTTCTAGCCTAGTCAATGGAATAGATAACGGGGAATTACATCAGACACTTCTGGGGGTAACTGGTTCAGGTAAAACATATACTATGGCAGAGATTATTGAGAGAACTGGGAAAACTACATTAATTATGGCACCTAATAAGACACTAGCAGCTCAGCTTTATACTGAGATGAGAGATTTTTTTCCAGAAAACTCAGTTGAATATTTCGTATCATATTATGATTATTATCAGCCGGAAGCTTACGTACCAGTCTCTGATACATTTATTGAAAAAGATGCTTCTCTAAATGAACACATAGAACAAATGAGATTATCAGCAACAAAGTCTTTGACGGAAAGAAAAGATGCAATTGTAGTAGCTAGTGTATCTGCAATTTATGGTCTGGGTGATCCTGAAACATATTTAAAAATGAATTTACATTTAGTTGTTGGTGATTTAATAGATCAAAGAAAAATATTATCAATGTTAGTGAATTTACAATATTCTAGAAATGATTTAGAACTTAGAAGAGGGACATATCAGGTAAAAGGTGAAATAATTGACATTTTCCCCGCTGATTCTGAAAAGGATGCCTTAAGGATTGAACTTTTTGATAAAGAAATTGAAAACATGTTTATTTTTGACCCTTTGACAGGAACTATACATAGGAAAGTAAAGAGATTCACTGTATATCCCAAAACTCATTATGTGACTCCCAAAAATATTATGGATGATGCTGCAATTAAGATTAAGGAAGAGTTAAAAGATAGACTTATTTTTTTTCAAAAACAAAATAAACTGATAGAACTACAAAGATTAAGGGAGAGAACGAATTATGACCTAGAGATGATTGCAGAGATGGGTTATTGTTCAGGCATAGAAAACTATTCAAGGTATATATCACAGAGAGCTCCTGGCCAGCCACCACCATGCCTATTAGATTATTTGCCAAAAGATGGTCTAATTATACTTGATGAAAGCCATGTAAGTGTTCCGCAAATCGGAGGAATGTATAGAGGGGACAGGTCAAGAAAAGAGACATTAGTAGAATATGGATTTAGATTACCTTCCGCATTAGATAACAGACCGCTAAAGTTTGAAGAATTTGAGGGTTACAATTTTCAAACAATATATGTATCTGCGACACCTGGTATATATGAATTAGAAAAATCAAATAAAATTACTGAACAAGTAATTAGGCCTACAGGTCTTGTAGACCCTGTGGTAGAAGTAAAACCATCGTCAAACCAGGTTGAAGATGTATTATCTGAAATCAATAAGGTCTTAGATAACAAAAACAGAGTTTTGGTTACAACTTTAACAAAAAAAATGGCTGAAAATCTTACAGAATACTTGCAGGATTTTAATATAAAAGTTCGATATCTACACTCTGATATAAATACAGTAGAAAGGGTTGAAATCATAAGAGACCTAAGATTAGGAGAGTTTGATGTGTTGGTTGGTATAAATCTTCTTAGAGAAGGGCTAGATATACCTGAGGTTGAATTAGTTTGTATTTTAGATGCTGATAAAGAGGGATTTTTAAGATCAGATAGATCATTAATTCAGACAATAGGTAGGGCTGCCAGGAACATAGATGGCAGGGTGATACTATACGGCGATATTGTTACTAAATCTATGAAGACAGCTATGAGTGAAACAGAAAGAAGGAGGTCTATTCAACTTTCTTACAATAAATCTAATAATATTAAACCTGCTAGCATCAAAAAAGCAATAAAAGAAGCTCTTGATGAAGATGTATATGTATCTAATAAAAAATTAGATAAATTAACCTTGGTTTCAAATATTAAAAAGCAGTTCCCGAAAGTTAAGAGTGATAATGTAGTATCTGTCATCAAAGAATTAGAAAAAATAATGTTTAATCATGCTAAGGATTTAGAATTTGAAAAGGCAGCAAAACTAAGAGATCAAATTGAGACTTTACAGGCCAATTTTCTTGATATGCCTAATAAAAATAAAAGGAGTAAAAGATAATAATGTAAACTATAATAGCTTGAGAATACGTCGGCAGCATGTTAGTTTTACATGGATTAGGCGCGTAGCTCAGCTGGTTAGAGCGCCACCTTGACATGGTGGAGGTCGTTGGTTCGAGTCCAATCGTGCCTAGTTGATTTAAATTATGTATAAAGTAAATATTGAAAATAATTTTTTTGAAATTGGAAAAAATCAATCAATAGAGAAGTTAATTGATGAACATTTTCCTTCATCCAATATTGTTGCAGCTAAAGTTGATAATAAGCTTGTTGATTTAAGCCACGTTATTTCAAATGATTCAGTTATAGAGCTTGTTAAATCTTCTGACCCAGATGGGCTTAATATTATAAGACACACTTGTGCACATGTATTTGGACATGCTATCAAACAAATGTATCCAGAGACTAAAATGGTTATTGGTCCAACTATTGAAAATGGATTTTACTATGATATTGATTCTAAGACTACTATATCAGAAAAAGATTTGTCTGGGATTGAATCTTTAATGAAGAAATTAGCCAAGAAAAATTATAAAATTATAAGAGAAGTAGTAGATAGAAAAAAAGCCACTGATATATTTCAAAAACGTAGTGAAGATCATAAGGTTGCATTAATCAAAGAAATTCCTGAAAAAGACATAATTGCTATCTACCATCATGAAGAATACATTGATATGTGTAGAGGACCCCATTTAACTAGTACTAAATACTTAAATTATTTTAAATTAATGAAAGTGTCTGGCTCATACTTGAAAGGCGATTCATCTCAACAACAACTCCAAAGAATTTATGGAACTGCGTGGGACACTAAAGATGGTTTAAAAAACTATCTTCAAAAACTTGAAGAAGCTGATAAAAGGGATCATCGTAAAATAGGTCAGAAATTAGATTTATTTCATTTTCAAGAAGAATCCCCAGGTATGGTTTTCTGGCATAGCAATGGCTGGAAGATATACTCAACTATTAAGAATTTTATGACTGATTATCTATTGGATAATAATTATGAAATTATTAACACACCGCAAATCTTAGATAAATCATTATGGAAAAACTCGGGGCATTTAGATAAGTTTTCTGATCTTATTTTTGGTGTATCTTCGGAAAGTAAAGAGTATGCAATCAAACCAATGAGTTGCCCTGGCCATATTCAAGTTTATAACCAAGGCTTAAAGAGTTACAAAGATTTACCTATAAAACTAGCTGAATTTGGTTTAGTCCATAGGAATGAGCCTTCTGGCACCCTTCATGGGCTTATGAGAATAAGAGCCTTTACTCAAGACGATGCTCATATATTTTGTATGCCTGAGCAAATTGAGGATGAGATCAAATGTTTAATTAAAGATATTTATGACATATACAGTAAGTTTGGTTTTAATAATATTTTTGTTGAATTATCAACTAGACCTGAAAAGCGTGTCGGAAGTGATGAAATATGGGATAAGTCTGAGAACGCCCTTAAATCTGCATTAGACACCTGCAAAATAGATTGGAAGATTAATAAAGCAGATGGAGCATTTTATGGCCCTAAAATAGATTTTTCTCTTAAAGACTCTTTAGATAGAGTATGGCAACTTGGAACAATTCAACTCGACTTTTCGATGCCTGCTAGATTAGGTGCAAGTTATATATCTACAAATGGTGATAAAATTCCGCCAGTCATGATTCATAGGGCAATTTTAGGATCCTTAGAGAGATTTGTCGGTATTCTTCTTGAAGAATATGCTGGTGATATGCCACTTTGGCTAGCACCGACCCAGGTAGCTATCCTAAATATATCTGAGAATCAAATTAATCAATGTCAAAAGATTGATAAAAAACTTAGACAAAATGGGATGAGAACAATAACAGATTTTAGAAATGAAAAAATTAGTTATAAAATTAGGGAATATAGTATGATGAGGGTTCCATATTTAGCTATTATTGGTGATAAAGAGGTGGAACGAAATACAATTTCTTTAAGGCTGAGAACAGGTGAGGATATTGGTATCATGGATGTTGATAAATTTATTAAAATGGTAGAAACTTTAGTAGAAGATAAATCAATTAATTTAAAATAAATTAGGAGTGAAGTTATAGCAAATAATAAAAGACTTAGGATGAATGCAAGAATTACTGCAGATAAAGTAAGACTTATAGCATCAAATGGGGATCAAATTGGCGTAGTTGACTCATCTAAAGCCCTTGATTTAGCACAACAAGAAGACCTAGATCTTGTTGAAATAGTCCCAAATCAAAAACCGCCTGTATGTAGAATAATGGATTATGGGAAGTATAAGTTTGAGAGTCAGAAAAAAGCCCATGCAGCTAAAAAGAAACAAAAACAGACACAAGTAAAAGAAATTAAGTTTAGACCAAATACAGAAGAAGCGGATTATCAAGTAAAACTTAAAAGCCTAATAAAATTTCTTAGTGGTGGCGATAAGGCAAAAATAACCATGCGCTTTAGAGGTAGAGAAATTGCCCACCAGGTTATCGGTAGAGACTTTCTAGATAGAGTTCAAAAAGATTTAGATGATTATGGAATTGTAGAGCAAATTCCATCATTTGAAGGAAGACAAATGGTAATGGTTATAGCGCCGAAGAAATAATTACTGTATACTTGTATCGTTTTAGATTAAAAGAGGTAATTATGCCAAAAATGAAAAGTAATAGTGGGGCTGCTAAGAGATTCAAGAAGACGCCATCTGGAGAGTTGAAGAGAGCTCAATCACATAGAAGGCATATTTTGACAAAAAAAAGCACAAAACGTAAAAGACATTTGAGAGATGATTTATTGATTAGTAAGGCTGATAAGGCCTTGGTCAAAAAAATGTTACCATACTAAAGGAGTAAATTATGGCCCGTGTAAAACGTGGTGTAGTAGCACATGCTAGACACAAGAAAATACTAAAATTAGCTAAAGGGTACAGAGGCGCTAGGAGTCGTGTATATAGAGTTGCTAAGCAGGCTGTAATTAAAGCTGGTCAGTATGCATACATTGGACGCAAACAAAGAAAAAGGCAATTTAGATCATTATGGATTACAAAAATAAATGCCGCTGCTAGACAGAACAATATGTCATATAGTCAGTTGATGAACCAATTAAAAAAGGCTGATATAACTATTAACCGTAAAATGCTGGCCGACTTAGCAGTCAATAATGCAGCTAGTTTTACAGCAATAGTTAATTCTATAGCTGCACAAAAATAAATTTTACTGTTGTGTCGCAGCATTATAATTCATTAATATCCGAACTTAGAAAAACCGTTGATGACTGTGAGTCACAACATGATTTAATGAATGTTAAATCTAAATACCTTGGCAAAAAAGGATTAATCACTATTGAGTTTGAAAGTCTCAGAGCTGCTCAAGATGATGAAAAAAAAGAGCTTGGAAGACTATTAAATGACCTTAAAAATACCGCATTAGAAATAATAAATGAAAAACAAAACTCATTAATTAATAATCTTTCATTAGATAATAAAATAGATGTTACATTGCCTGGCAAAAATATATCTATTGGGTCAAGGCACCCTGTATCAATAGTAATAAATGAGATTACTGAAATATTATCTCATTATGGCTTTACACAGGAAACAGGATTAGAAATTGAGGATGAATTTCATAATTTTGAAGCATTAAATATACCATCCACTCATCCAGCTAGAGATATGCATGATACATTCTATGTTGATAACAATAAATTATTAAGAACTCACACGTCTTCAGTTCAAATAAGATCAATGAAAAACTCAAAACCACCTATAAAGATTATGACACCTGGCAAAGTTTACAGATGTGATTCTGATCCTACTCATTCTCCGATGTTCCATCAAATAGAGGGTTTACATATTGATTCAAATATTAATTTCTGTCACCTAAAAGGTGTATTAAAAGATTTTATAGATGAGTTTTTTGGAAGAAAGACTGAGATAAGATTTAGGCCATCTTATTTTCCTTTTACGGAACCATCAGCAGAACTTGATATTAAATTTAATGGTAGGTGGCTAGAAGTTTTAGGGTGTGGGATGGTTCACCCCAATGTTTTGCGTAATGTAGGGATTAACTCCAAAAATTACTCAGGCTATGCTTTTGGTTTAGGTATTGAAAGATTTGCAATGCTTAAGTTTGGCATAAAAGATTTAAGGATGTTTTATGAAAATGACTTATCATTTCTCGCTCAATTTGAAGGTCTAAAATAGTCATGAAAGTTAGTTATAATTGGATTAAAGAGTTTGTGCCAGGCATAAAGAAGAATAACATATCAGATCAACTTACATCACTTGGTTTAGAAGTTTCCTCTGCTATTTATAAAAATAATGATTTAATTTTAGATATAGATTTAACTCCTAATAGAGCTGATTGTTTATCTGTAATTGGAATTTCTAAAGATTTAAGATCAATACATAAAACAATGATAAAAGAGCCCTTATATAAAAAACTTCACGGTGTAAGCTCAAAAAAATCTATTTTGAAAGTTGATAAAAAGATATCATCGAATTATAACTTACTCACAATAAGTAATATTAATAACAAAATTAGTACACCAAAATTTATTATTAATCGTCTAAGTGCTTCACAAATAAAGCATGTTAATTTTATTGTTGATATCTTAAATTATGTGATGCTTGAAAATGGACAGCCCATGCATGCGTTTGATAAAGATAAATTTAATGGTAAAGTTAATGTTAGATTCGCAAAAAAAAATGAAAAAATTAATGCATTAGATTCTAACTTATATAATTTAGAAAATGATATGCCTGTTATTGCAGATGATTGTAATGTTCATGCAATAGCTGGGATTATTGGATCGACCTATTCATCTATAACAAAGTCTACTAAAAACTTAATGATTGAGTCTGCATTTTTTGATCCTAATATAGTAAGAAGGACTGCCAAAACTTTAAGAATTCAAACCGATGCATCGCATAGATTTGAAAGAGGTGTAGATCCTACTTTGGGTAAATACGCTATCATGCGAGTATTTTATCTTTTAGCAAAGTATTCTACATATGACAATTATTGTTATGATGTTAGAACTGCAAATAATCTACCTGTACATATTCAAAAAAAAATTAAAATTGAGTTTAATCATATAAAAGATTTGCTTGGTGTGAATCTAGATAATAAATTTATAGTTAGAACATTAACACTATTAAATTTTAAGCCCAGTGTTACAAAAAATAGTATCACTGTTCGTGTTCCAAGTAATAGATTTGATATAAATATACCTGAAGACTTGATTGAAGAGATAGCTAGAGTCTATGGTTATGATAATATTACCTCTACCCCTGACATAACTCAAAAAAAGATATCCAATAATACCGCAAATCAATTAAATAATTATCTAAATATATTTGTCACGAGAGGGTACAACGAAGTTATATCGTTTAGCTTGCTACCAAGAAATATACAAAAATTCTCCAGCAGTGATAAAAATATTATTTCTATTCAAAATCCTATATCTGAAGATAAATCTGAGTTAAGAACAAGTATGATTTACAGTATGATTGATACATATAAATATAATGCTACTAGACAGCAGTTTAATATAAAGATTTTTGAATCTGGGAAAATATATAAATCTCAAAAGAAAAAAATAATTGAAACTAATATAATCAGTGGCTTATTATCAGGATTAAATTCTGGTTTTAATCTTAAAGCTGATCAAAATCTTATTGACTTCTTTGATATGAAGGGTGATTTAATGAGTATATTTCATAATATTACTTTTAAGCCCTCTAATTCTTTAGATTATCTAGAAAAAAGTAGTCAAGCTATGATATATCAGAATAAAAAACTTGTAGGGCATTGTGGAGAGGTAAAGAAATCCCTGTATAGTGATATTTCTCGCAAATACCCTTTATACTTTTTTGAGATTTTGCCAGATAATCTACATCACACAGTAGATGTAAAATATAATGAGATATCAATTTTTCCAAAGGTCAAGAGAGATTTAACTATTTTACTTGATGATAAAATTTCAGGACAAGATATAATAGATAAAGTAGAAAGAATGTCACTTAAACAACTGAAAAATATTAGAATAAGTGATATATTTTATAATGAGAAAGATTTTAGAACAAACGAAAAAAGCATGACCTTCGAGTTAATTTTTCAGGATAAGAAGTCTACTCTTACAGATAAAAAAGTAAATAATCTAATGATACTTATCACGCAAGAAGTACAAAAGCATCTAGAGGTTAAAATTAGAAGTTAATTATGACTATTACTAAAAACTCACTTGTAGAAATCATACATAATGAGGTTGGCCTCAATAAGAGGGAAGCAAAAGAGTTTATTGAGGAATTCTTTGAGATGATTAAATCAACATTGGAGGAAGGTAATGATATTAAATTCTCTGGGTTTGGTAATTTTATACTCAGAGATAAAGTTGCTAGGCCAGGAAGAAATCCTAAAACAGGAGAAGAGGTTGTTATATCAGAACGGCGTGTAGTCACATTTAAGTCAGGGCTGAAGCTTAAAAATAAATTAGAAGCTTATGATGGAAAATCAGAATAATAATATTTCGATTGATATACCTAATAAGAGGTATTTTACTATTGGTGAAGCCTCTAAAATCTGTAGAATAAAACCTCATGTGCTGAGATATTGGGAACAAGAATTTAAGGAATTAGAACCGATAAAGAGAAAAGGAAATAGGAGATACTATCAACAAAGAGACATTCTCTTGGTACTTCAAATTCGTGATCTTTTACAAAACCAGGGTTATACCATAGACGGTGCTAAAAACATGCTCAATAAGCCTCTTAACAAAACATCTACTTCAACAAATAACAAACAAGTTATTTCACAAATCAAATCAGACCTTGAGAAGATTATTTCTATTTTAAAAAGATAATAATGATTTCGGCATTTAAAGAAAAATACCGATACTCAAAATATCATATTAATAAAGTTGATGGACTGAGATATTACTCTATTTCAGAGAATTTAAACGTTCCAAGTGTTACTAGTATATTGAAAAAGACAAGCTCTGATAAATGGTATGAGTCATTGCATGTTTCTGACTCAATTGAGATTGGTAATTATATGCATACTTATTTAAATCACTATATCTCAAAAAATAATGATTTTGTTATTGAATCTAAGAATTATTCAATTGCAAAAAAGTTAGCTCAAATTGTTATTGATAATCTAATAGTAGAGCTTGATGAAGTATGGGGGTCTGAGGCCACAGTTCTTTATAAAGAACAATATGCCGGCACTATTGATCTTATTGGGGTAATTGATGGTAAGGTTACATTAATTGATTACAAATCATCTTATAGGAGAAAAAATGAAAATGAGATCAATGAATACTTTTTGCAGCTAGCGGCATATGCATTAGCTCATGACTGGCAATACCATACCAAAATTGAATCAATTATAGTATTCTTAGCTATAAGAAATGGTGATTTTGAAAAAATTATAATTAATGATGAATTATATAAATATAAAGAAAAATGGTTAAGTAGGCTCGAAGAGTTTTTAGGGTAGTATTATAAAAATGATTAATTTAGAAGATATGTTAGAACAAACTAAAGATTTCGCTAAAAGGCTTTCCGAAATCCGGAGGTTAGTTTGACTATGATGGTATAAGGTCTCGTATTGACAATCTAAACACAGATTTGTCATCTGAAGAGATATGGTCAAATAAATATAAAATGTTAGAGTTACAGAGGGAGTTAAAAAACCAGCAAAACATCTTAAAAAATATTTCTGATATTCAGAGTAATATTGAACTCGTTGAATATACTATTAAGTCTCTTATTGATGAAAATCAATTGGATAATAATGATGATATTATTAACGAAATGCGTGATATATCAAAACATCTTTCTAAAGACATTGTTTGTATCGAAACAACACTGCTATTTAAAAATAAAGAAGACTTCTATGATGCCTATATTGATATTCAGTCAGGGTCTGGTGGCACAGAAGCACAAGATTGGGTTTCAATGCTACTTAGAATGTATACACGCTGGCTAGATAACAAAGGTTTTAAACATGATATTATAGATCTTTCTGAGGGTGAGATAGCTGGTTATAAGAGTGTAACAATTAAAGTTATAGGTGATTATGCATATGGTTGGCTGAGAACAGAAACAGGAGTACACCGTCTAGTCAGAAAATCTCCATTTGATTCGGGGAGCAGGAGACATACCTCATTTGCATCAGTGTTCGTTTATCCACAGATTAACGAAGATATTGAGGTGAGTATCAACCCTACTGATTTAAGAATTGATGTTTACAGAGCAAGTGGCGCAGGTGGTCAACATGTAAACACTACTGAGTCAGCAGTTAGAATTACTCATATCCCTAGTAAGATTGTTACTCAATGCCAGAATGATAGATCTCAACACAAAAATAAAGAAAGCGCTATGAAACAATTACGTGCTAAACTATATTTATATGAACTTAATAAACAGAATGAAATAAAAAACAAAGTTGAATCAGAAAAATCAGATATTTCATGGGGTAATCAAATTAGGTCATATATATTAGATGACTCAAGAATAAAAGACCTACGAACTAAACATGAAACAGGTAATATTCAAGCTATATTGGATGGTGATCTGGATGAATTTATAGAAAAAAGTTTAAAAGAAGGACTATAATGGCAGAAGAAAACAAATTAATTACAGAAAGAAGAAAGAAACTAGAGGAAATCAAAAAAAAATATAAACCTTATCCAAATAGTTTTAAAAAAGTTGATAACACTGCCTCACTTATAGATCAATATAGCGATAATGATAAAGAAAGCCTTGAAAAAAAATCTGTTAATGTTTCTATATCAGGTCGACTATTAACTATTAGGAATATGGGAAGTTCATCTTTTGCTAACCTCCATGACGAATATGGAGATATTCAAATTTACTTACAAAAAAAACAAATTGGTGATGACAGTTATGAGTTATTCAAAAATTTAGATCTTGGTGATGTTGTAGGAATACAAGGTAAACTCTTTAAAACCAAAACAGGTGAGTTGACTATCAATACAAGTTTTATCCAACTTTTATCTAAATCACTTAGACCATTGCCTGAAAAGTTCCATGGCATTGCTGATATTGAGATTAAATATAGACAGCGATATTTGGATTTAATGATAAATCCAGAAACTAAAAACTTATTTAAACTAAGGTCTAATATTATTTCGACTATACGTAACTATTTTATAAATGATGACTATTTGGAAGTAGAGACACCTATGATGCATATGATACCAGGTGGAGCGACTGCAAAGCCATTTGTAACACATCATAATTCTTTAGATCTTGATTTATACTTACGGATAGCACCAGAGTTATTTCTAAAACGATGCATTATAGGTGGTTATGAAAAAGTATTTGAAATTAATAGAAGTTTTAGAAATGAAGGTTTGTCTGTAAAGCATAATCCAGAATTCACGATGATTGAATTTTATTGTGCTTATGAAGATTATAATTACTTAATGAAATTTATTGAAAGACTATTTGATAGATTACTACATCAACATGAGATTGATAAAGTCATTAATTATCAAAATTATCAGGTGAATCTAAAAACTCCATTTACTAAAATAAAATTTTACGATGCGATTCAGAAATATGTTACTGGGATTAATTCAACAAAAATTAACGATATTGACTATCTTGAAAAATTTTGCTCGTCACATGAAATAACTTTAAGAGATAAATCTTCTTTGATTGATATACATCTCGATATATTTGAAAAGATTGTAGAGAAAAAGCTAATAGATGCAACATTTGTTACACATTATCCTACAAAGATTTCACCTTTATCTAGAAGTTTTGATGATAACCCTGACTTAGTTGAAAGATTTGAATTATTCATTGCTGGTAGAGAAATTGCAAATGGATTTTCTGAACTTAATGATCCACAAGAACAATCAAATAGATTCAAGTTGCAAGTAGAATCGAGTACTGATGATAAAATGAGTTATGACGAAGACTTTATAACAGCTCTTGAGTATGGAATGCCTCCTACAGCGGGTGCTGGGATAGGTATCGACAGACTTATTATGTTGTTAACTGATTCCCAATCAATAAGAGATGTTCTATTATTCCCTCATATGAAACCTAAAAAATAATACTCTTAAGTTTTTTAATAGCATCATCAAGATTTGAGAAAGTATATGGATCAACATTATTGTATTCATAAATATTAATATATTTATTTATAACAATATAGATTTCAGATTCATCTAAATAGACTCTTATTTCGTTACATATTGATTGATACTCATAACCAGACTCTTGTATACATAATTCTAACTCAGATAGTATATGATACTTATCTTTTAGCATCACAGAGATCTATTGCATACCCAATATAGTTTCTTGGTGAGAGTAAGAGTAATTTATCTTTTTCTGATTCAGGAATTTTTAATGATAGAATTAATTCATGCATCATTTTTTTTGTTACAGATTGACCCCTAGTTTTATTTTTTAATAACTCATAAGAATTAGAAATATTATATTTCCTAGCTATCATTTGAATAGGTTCAGCTAAAAGTTCCCAACTATTATCAATATCATCATTAATTTTATTTTTATTAATTTTAAGCTTATTTAATCCTAATATAAGATTTTCATAGGCTAAGAAAGAGTAACTAAAACCAACACCTAAATTTCTCATAACTGTAGAATCTGAAAGATCTCTTTGAAGTCTAGAGATAGTCAATTTCTCAGATAAAAATCTTAACATACTATTTGCTAGTCCTAAATTGCCTTCTGCGTTTTCGAAGTTTATTGGATTGATCTTATGCGGCATTGTTGATGAACCAATTTCTCCTGAAATATTTTTTTGTATGAAATAGTTTTTAGATATATATGTCCACATATCTTGTGAAAATCCAATCAATACAGAATTTAGATGCGATAACATGTTATTTATTTCACATATGTAGTCATGAGGCTCAATTTGGGTAGTATAATTATTTTGAGAGATACCTAAATTATTTATAAACTTCTTATTTATTATAGGCCAGTTTAGATTTGGAAAGGTTGTTTTATGAGCTGAATAATTACCAGTTGCACCATTGAACTTTCCCTCTATATTTATACTTTCTAGTTTACTAGATAGTTTATTCAATCGATGATAGAAATTTAGAAATTCTTTTCCCATTGTTGTTGGAGTAGCTGGCTGACCATGAGTATGTGACAGCATTACATCTTTAGAATATTTTCTAATATTCTTATTCATTATTTTCTTCAAATCATTAATTTTATTCAAAATAATATCTCTTCCTTGTGTCATTATTAGAGCATAAGCAAGATTATTAATATCTTCTGAAGTGCAACAAATATGAATGTATTCTTTATATTTTTTTAAACTAGTAGATTTATCAAATTTAGATTTGAGAAAATATTCAACTGCTTTAACGTCATGTTTTGTTGTTTTTTCATAATTTTTAATAATCTTTGCATCAGTTATGCTGAATTTATTTATGATGTTATTTAGGAATTTTTTATCTTTACTAGTTAGTTTTGGTATTCTAGATATTTTATTTAGTTCTGACAAATATATAAACCATCTAACTTCAATTTGGACACGATATTTGATTAAGCTATACTCAGAAAAGATAGTTCCTATATCTTTACAAATTGCTGAATATCTTCCATCTAATGGAGAGATTGAGAGTAAATCATCTTTTTTCATACCAACATTTATCTCAAAGATGTTATTATAGCATATAATAATTTAATATTAAAAATCATATGAAAAAAACTACATACAGAATAGAACAAGATTCCCTGGGTAAAGTCAAAGTACCTAAAAATGCTTTATATGGCGCTCAAACACAACGAGCTATTGATAACTTTAAAATTAGTGCAGATGTTTTCCCGCCAGAATTCATTGAATGTTTATCTGCCCTAAAAGCTGCTTGTGCGATAAGTAATAATAAACTTAAGTTATTATCTACTCGAAAAGCTAAGGCTATATACTCAAGCGCAATGAATATTAATATGAATATAGGGAAATATTTTGATCAGTTTCCAATTGATATATATCAAACAGGTTCTGGTACAAGCACGAATATGAATATGAATGAAGTATTATCAAATATAGTTTCTAAGAAACTCAAAGTAAGTATACATCCAAATGATGATATTAATAAATCACAAAGCTCAAATGATGTTATTCCAAGTACGATAAATATCAGTAGCGTTTTACTAGCATTTGAATTAAATGATGCCCTCGATTATTTAACTATGAGATTGATAGAGAAAGAGTTTGAATTAAAAGATATTATAAAATCTGGCAGAACTCATCTGATGGATGCTGTTCCTTTATCATTTGGCTATGAGATAGAGTCATGGCGAGAACAAGTGGCTCACTGCAATGACCCATTATTACGAAGTGCAGAAGAGCTCCAATATTTACCAATAGGTGGTACCGCTATAGGAACTGGTTTAAATGCACCAAAGTCATTTGGAAAAACTGTATGTTTAGAACTTAATAAGATTTATTCAAAAACTGGAGTAAAGTTTTCTTCAAATCCTAATAAATCTGAAATGATAAGTTCTCAAAATCACATATTAACAATGAGTGGAGCATTACAACGAGCTTCAAGCTGTTTAACAAAAATCTCCAACGATTTACGATGGATGAACAGCGGTCCAGTTTCCGGACTTTCCGAGATTACTCTGAAACCATTGCAGCCTGGCAGCAGTATAATGCCTGGTAAAATTAATCCTGTTATTCCAGAAGCTGTTTTAATGGCAATGACTCAAGTTACTGGTAATCATAATGCAATTAACCTTGCATGCATTTCTGGAAATTTTCAGTTAAATACTATGCTTCCACTCCTGGCATTTAATATAATTAACTCTTTTAACTTGTTAATTAACTCTACATACTCCATTGCAGAAACTATAGACACATTTAATGTTAATATTGAGAAAATCGATGCTAATCTTGAGAGAAATCCAATAATAGCTACTAAACTTAACGAAGTGATTGGATACGATTTAGCTTCTAAAATTGTAAAAAAAGCATATGCAACTAATAGATCCATTATTGATATAACTGAAGAGATGACAGATTTATCTAAGAAACAAATCTTAAAGTTACTAAACCCAAAAAAGTTAATCTAGCTAAATGATTGGTAGAAATATAAGTAATCTAATATTTATCAAATGGTTCATAGGTGTAATATTTTTTTTAATATTCATTTTTATATTAAATCATCTTGGTTTCCTGTATCCATTAATTAATAATGATGCGAGTTATATCACATCATTAATATTGTTGATTTTTATTTATTTTTCTATAAATGTTGGCATAGAACTATATCATTTACGTGAGAGATATTTGAATATAAGTAATTTATTATCAGTCTCTAAAAATAAATCTAAAAAAGAAATAAATCTAATTTTACAGCAATTCTTAAATTCTAATCATAGTGATGATCAATCTATATATACATATATTACTGCTAAAGAGAATAATGAGTCTTCAAAAGAAAATTTCGAATATTCACTTACATCAAAATTAAACATTGGATGGTTAGTTGCAGATGGTTTATTAAAACTAGGTCTCATAGGAACAGTAATTGGCTTTATTATCATGTTATCAGCTATAACTGAAATTGATGGTTTTGATTTTACGATGATGAAAGATATGTTACAAAATATGAGTAAAGGTATGGAAGTTGCCCTATATACGACACTATCTGGACTCGTGAGTTCGGTCTTATTATCTATGCAATACTCATATTTAGAGCATTATATATATAAAATATTTTATATGTCCAATTTATGCTTATCGAATTTTTTGCCTGAACCTATAAATATAAAAAATGATGATGAAGAAATATAATAAATTTGATCCATTTACTGATTTGCTTTTTAATATATTACTAGCTTTTACTTTTTTATTTTTTATTACAATTTTATTCATTAATCCCATTACAAAATTTGGAAATGTTAATATGAAAGCTGAATATATCATTACAGTGGACTGGAATGATAGTTTGCCTGATGATATTGATCTCTGGGTTAAAGACCCTAATGGAGAGATTGTATCATATCTAAAGAAAGATGCAGGATGGCTACACTTAGATAGAGATGATCAAGGGATTATTAATGATAAAGTTACAATCGATGGCAAAGAAACTGTTTATCCTATTAACAGGGAGGTAGTAACTTTAAGAGGAATTATTCCTGGAAACTATGTTGTAAACTTATATATGTATGACAATAAAAGCATGAAACCTGTAAATGCTAAAATAACTATTGAAAAAGTAAATCCAACATTAAAACTTGTCTTTTTTGATAATGTTGTCCTTAAGGATAAAGATACTGAATTAACTGTAGTTAAATTCAGATTAGATTCAACTGGAAACTTTAGCCATATTTACACTGATAATGAAATACTAACGCCATATGGTCTAGAGGGTATATAGTGTTGGCTGAAATAATAATTATCATATTGACATTATTAATTATATTTACCTATCTTCTTTACTTATTATTCAAAAAAGAGTCTTTCAAAAAAATGATTATTTTATCATCTTCAATATTTATTTTTTTTGTAATTACATTCAATAGTATGATTAATATTCTTGGATATCCTGTGGTTTCTAAATTACCTGAGAGATTTGATTTACTATTTGTAAAAGTAATAAATAAAAATATTATTATATTAGTAAAAGACATTAACATAGATAAATATCCTAGATTGCATATACTGGACCATAGTATTTCTCTAGAAGATGAGTTTAAAAAAGCTTCATATGATTTAAAAGATGGTAAAAAAGTCATTGGTATAATTGATGAAAATATTTCCGATAATCATTATGGAATCATATTTAAACCAATTAAAAGAAATATTCCTGCTAAATAATATGAAAACTTCAACTTTTTTATGATAGAATATCCACAATTTTTTGAGAGATTAAAGCATGGATTTTAAAAATCATCTAGTTGAATCAAGTGTAAAATATAATATTTTTGATATAAGTAAATCCAAAATATCTCATTTACCTTACTCCCTAAGGGTATTATTTGAGAATTATGTTAGAAATAATAAAACTATATCTGAAAAAATAATCAAGAAATTTGAATCTTGGGATGGCAGTATAGAAAATCAGACAGAATTAACCTTTTTCCCAAGTAGAGTAATCATGCAAGACTTTACTGGTGTTCCTGCTGTTGTTGATTTAGCTTCTATGAGAGATGCCGTTAGAGCATTAAACGGAGATCCAGCACTTATTAACCCACAATGTCAAACTGATTTAGTTATAGACCATTCTGTTATGGTTGATCACTATGGTGCTGCAGATTCAAAAGATCTCAATACCAAACTAGAATATAAGAGAAACATCGAGAGATATAGACTACTTAAATGGGGTCAAAGTGCATTTAAAAATTTAAGAATAGTGCCACCTAATAATGGAATTATACATCAAATAAATATCGAATACATTTCACAAGTCATTTTTAATAAAGATTATCTTCTCTATCCCGACACAGTTGTTGGCACTGATTCACATACTACCATGGTTAATGGATTAGGTGTGTTAGGTTGGGGTGTTGGAGGAATTGAAGCTGAAGCAGCTATGCTTGGTCAGCCAATACCAATGTTATTACCAGAAGTTATAGGTTTCAATTTAGAAGGTAAACTAGAAAAATCTACTACTGCAACAGATTTAGTTTTAACTATAGTTGAGCAACTCAGAAAAGCAAATGTAGTCGGTAAATTTGTAGAATTCTATGGTGACGCATTAAACTCTCTCTCAATAGCCGATAGATGTACGATTGCAAATATGGCACCTGAGTATGGTGCAACTTGTGGGTTCTTTCCAATTGATGATATGACATTAAAATATATGCACACAACTGGGAAAAAAGCCGAGCAGATTAAACTTATTGAAAGCTATTCAAAAAAAATTGGTTTATTTAGAGATCCTTCAGAAAAAATACAATATAGTCAAAACCTCAAACTAGATATTTCATCAGTCCAACCTTGTTTGTCTGGTCCAAAAAGACCAGAAGATAGAGTCAGTCTTAATGATGTTGAGAGTGTTGTTACTGATGAAATTAAAAAACAGAAGAAAACAACATCTACAGATGACTCTGGTTTACGTGATGGATCAATAATGATAGCTGCTATTACAAGTTGTACAAATACATCTAACCCAAGCGTAATTATTGGAGCTGGGTTATTAGCTAAAAATGCTGTAGAGAGAGGCTTGAAAGTAAAGGAATGGGTTAAAACATCTTTAGCCCCTGGTTCAAGAGTTGTTAAAAACTATCTTGAAAAATCTCAACTAATAAAATATTTTGATGATCTTGGATTTAATATTATTGGTTATGGCTGTACGACATGTATAGGTAATTCTGGCCCTTTAAAGCAAGAGTATGTTGATGAAATTAATAAAAAAGATTTAATAGTCAGTTCTATATTATCTGGTAATAGAAATTTTGAAGGTAGGATACATCCTGAAATTAAAATGAATTTTTTAGCTTCCCCAATGTTAGTTATTGCTTACTCATTGGTTGGTCAAATAGGCATCAATATTTCTAAAGATAGTCTTGGTAAAGATAAGGATGGTAATGATGTTTATCTCAAAGATATATGGCCTTCAGCAGAACAAATAACGCAAGTTGTTGGAGAAAATATTGATAGAAAAATGTTTACAGATTCATATAGTGATTTATTTGATGGCGATGACAATTGGAAAAAAATAGAAACTGCTGACTCTGATTATTTTGATTGGCAAAAAGAGTCTACTTATATTCAACCATCGCCATTCTTTGAAAATATGGATGATGATCTTTATAAGCTCAATGAAATTACTAACGCATATCCCTTGCTTATACTTGGAGATAGTGTAACAACGGATCATATTTCGCCAGCTGGATCTTTCAAAGATACAACCCCTGCTGGTAAATTTTTAGTTGATAATGGAACACAAGTTGCTGATTTCAATTCTTATGGCTCAAGAAGAGGAAACTATCAAATTATGAAAAGAGGTACTTTTGCTAATATTAGAATTGCTAATAAAATTGTACCAGGAACAACAGGTGGCTATACAAAACATATCCCATCAAACCAAGAAATGGCAGTTTATGATGCAGCTGAATTATATAAAGAAAATGAGGATAATCTTGTAATATTTGCTGGTAAAAATTATGGTTGTGGTTCATCAAGAGATTGGGCTGCAAAAGGCACGAAACTTCTAGGAGTTAAAGCTGTTATAGCAGAGAGTTTTGAACGAATCCATCGTTCTAACCTTGTGGGAATGGGAATACTACCTTTAGAATTTATTGATGGTAATAATTTTGAAAGTTTAGGTCTAGATATTTACTCACAATACACAATAGATAAAATAAATGTAGGTGATACAAAAACTAAAGTTACAACTACTGTGAATAATCAATCTATCACATTTGTGGTAAAAATTAGGATTGATACAGCGATGGAATGGAATTATTTTACTAATGACGGAATTCTTAATTATGTATTAAAAAATATCGCTAATTCTTCATAAGATCTATATATTGGTCAATCTGTTTAGAATATGATGATTTAAAGAGTAAAAGTTTAAGTTTAGAACCTCCAAGTTGTCTCCACAAAATAGTAGATCTAACTCCGGCGAATAATGCTGTTCTTATTCTTGATGCTTGAATAGGTACTGTTAAATACATATTTTCTCCATTGATTACTATTCTTGGTTCAAATAAACTCAAAGTTTCTTGGTATATATCTGATAACCTTTTAGCTTTATCATCAGTTGTAACTATATTAGAGTCATCTTGCATTTCTTTAATTAAAATTTGAATAGTAGATATGGTTTCATGACTATCTAAAACTTTTTCTGATAGTATTTGAAGTGATTTAATATATCTTCTTGTTTCACTACTTCTATTAAATATATCCCCGATGATTTGTTTACGTAAGTATAACAAACCTGTTTTTAGACTCTGAGTACTGAGATATATTTGTTCTACATTATTAGATTCTATTGCTTGAATACTATTAATTAATGGTAGTAACTCATTTTCATTATAATTACCATTCCATGCTATTTTTGATACAACATCACATGACTGATAAAGACCTGCCAATGCGAGAGTCTGTTCTGGAATCTTATTATTAATCATGCATCTATTATCCCTCCACCAATACATTCATCATCTTTATATATAACAGCAGACTGTCCGGGAGTAATAGCTCTTTCACTTTCCATGAGTTTTATCTTTATCGAAGTATCACTAGTTGAATTAATTTTAATGGGAATTAGTTTACCACCATGACGGAATCTTGCATGATAAATCTTATTACTCTGCGGAATTATGTTTATCCAATTCGTCTTGCTTATGTTTACATCACCATTTCTCAAAAGTCTTGATTCATCTTGACTTATAATTAAAGAATTATTACTTATTACTTTTTTTATTACAAACCAAGGTTTGTCAGGAAAACCTTTCTTGCCACCTATATTAATTCCTCTTCTCTGACCTATTGTATAATTGAACAAACCATGGTGTTTACCAAGCTCATGACCATCTTCATCAATTATTAACCCAGGCTTACTGTTAATATATTTTTGTATAAACCTTGAAAAATCTTTTTTTCCAATAAAGCATATACCCATACTCTCTTTTTTTTCATAAACTTTTAAATCAAAATCTTTTGCTATTTTTTTGACATCATTTTTATGAATATTTTCCAGTGGAAAAATTAAATCTTTCATTATTTTCTGCTTAAGGATATAAAGAAAATATGTTTGATCTTTAATTTTATCTAAAGGCATATGTAATGTATTTATTTCATTGCCATTCTTTAACATAGCATAGTGTCCTGTAGCAACTTTATCACATCCTAGTGATAATGCATGATTCATAAAATAATTAAATTTTATTTGTTCATTACATAAAATATCAGGATTAGGTGTTTTACCTTGGTTTAGTTCAATTATAAAGTTTTTAAATACTAAATCCCAATACCTATCTGAAAAATTCACAATTGATAATTTTATGCCTAATTTTTTTGATATTCTTAGCGCATCCTCATAATCTTTTTTTGAACTACACTGATTATTAGTATCGTCCTCTTCCCAGTTTTTCATAAATAAACCAGATACTTTATACCCCATATCTTTTAGAATAACTGCAGAAATTGATGAATCAACACCTCCTGACATCCCTAATATAATTTTTTTACTAGAATTCATTATTAATATTGTTAATTAGACTACTTAATAGTATCATCTACGCTAAATTATAATATATACATATTCAAGAGGTAACAATGAATAAGATAAGATCTGCCAATGATATCCAGAAAGACTGGGATATAAATCCAAGATGGAAAAACGTAAAAAGAGACTATAGTGCTGAAGAAGTAGCAAAATGTAGTGGAAGCGTGCGAATAGAGCATAGTATAGCTAAGCAAGGAGCAGAAAAATTATGGAAACTCATAAATACTGAAGACTTTGTTAATGCTTTAGGCGCTCTGACTGGTAATCAGGCAATGCAACAAGCGAAAGCTGGTCTTAAAGCCGTTTATTTGTCTGGCTGGCAAGTTGCAGGTGATGCCAATACAGGAATGCAGATGTACCCAGATCAATCATTATATCCGGTAGATAGTGTACCTAGTGTAGTTAAACGAATAAACAATTCCCTTCGTCGCGCAGATCAGTTAAATATTGCGGAAGGCAACAAGCCTATAGATTATATGTTACCTATAGTTGCAGATGCTGAAGCTGGTTTTGGTGGAGTTTTAAATGCATTTGAATTAATGAAGGCTATGATAGAAGCTGGTGCTGCTGGTGTTCATTTTGAAGACCAATTAGCATCTGCTAAAAAATGTGGTCATATGGGCGGAAAAGTATTAGTTCCAACACAAGAAGCAGTTCAGAAACTTGCAGCAGCAAGGTTAGCAGCAGATGTTTCTGAAACACCTACAGTTTTGCTAGCAAGAACTGATGCCGAAGCTGCAAACTTATTAACTAGTGACATTGATCCGAGAGATAAATCATTTTGTACTGGCGAAAGAACTGCTGAAGGTTTCTATCGTGTAAATAATGGAATTGATCAAGCTATATCAAGAGGGTTGGCCTATGCTCCATATGCTGATTTAGTTTGGTGTGAGACAGGTGTACCTGACTTAGATTTTGCTAAAAAATTTGCAGAAGCATTAAAGAAGGAATACCCAGAACAATTATTAGCATATAATTGTTCCCCATCATTTAATTGGAAGAAAAAACTAGATGATAATCAAATTGCTAAATTCCAAAAAGAATTAGGAGCTATGGGTTATAAGTTTCAATTCATTACTCTAGCTGGGTTTCATGCATTAAATTACAGCATGTTTGAATTAGCTAAAGGTTATAATGAAAAACAAATGACAGCATATGTAAAACTTCAGGAGGCTGAATTTGCTGCAGAACAGGATGGGTATACTGCTACTAAACATCAAAGAGAGGTTGGTACTGGATATTTTGATACTGTTACCCAGGTAATTACTGGCGGGTCATCATCTGTTACTGCGCTTACAGGTTCTACTGAAGAAGAACAATTTGAAGAAAAATAATTAATTTTTTCTAACAGTATTTAATATGATTAAATTCAATGAACCCAAAGATGGAGCAATAATCTCATATAATAATGGAGTTATTGAAACCCCGGATAAACCAATAGTGCCATATATCATTGGCGATGGGATTGGAATTGATGTGACACCAGTCATGAAAAGAGTTCTTAATTATGCAATTGGTAAAGCCTATGGGGTATCAAAGGAGATAAAATGGATGGAAATATATGCAGGTCAGCAGGCGTTAGATATTGCCAATAATTTACTTCCTGATGAAACTATAGAGGCCATGAAAAAATATAGAGTCTCTATCAAAGGCCCTCTTACAACACCTATTGGTAATGGGTTTAAGTCTATAAATGTAAGTATAAGACAAAAGCTGGATTTATTTGCATGCGTTAGACCTATTAGATATTTTCCTGGAACAAATAGCCCAATGGTTGAATCTAACATGACAGACATGGTTGTATTTAGAGAAAATACAGAAGATCTATATACGGGAATTGAATGGGAACCTAATTCTGAAGGTGCAAAAAAAATTATTAATTTTATTAAAGAAGAACTTGGTACTTCACCTTTTCGTTTTGAAGAACATTGCGGTATAGGTATTAAGCCAGTTTCAAAAGAAGGCTCTGAAAGATTAATTACTATGGCTATAGATTTTGCTCTTACAGAAAAGAAAGATTTCCTTACTATAGTTCATAAAGGAAATATTATGAAATTTACTGAAGGTGCATTTAGAGATTGGGCATATACTTTAGTTGTGGAAAAATATAAAGGCACATCTAATAGTGATGGCACCTATACAATACTTTGCCCTAAAACTGAACATAAGCTGATTATTAAAGACTGTATTGCTGATAATTTCTTGCAGCAAATCATTTTAGTTCCAGAACAACACGAAGTAATAGCTACATTAAACCTCAACGGAGATTATATATCTGATGCTTTAGCAGCACAAGTCGGAGGAATCGGCATCGCGCCAGGTGCAAATATTGGAGAGGGATATGCGGTATTTGAGGCAACTCATGGATCAGCTGAAAATTATGCAGGTAAGAATAGAGTTAATCCGAGTTCAATAATTCTATCTGGAGAAATGATGTTGAGATACATGGGTTGGAACGAAGCAGCAGATTATGTTTTAAAAGGTGTTAAAGGAGCCATACAAAAAAAACAACTTACTTTTGATTTAGCACGTGCTAGAGCTGGAAAAAAATTCATACGTCCAAAACCAAAAGAAAAATACACTGCCAAAGAAGTAAAAGAAGAATTTACTCGTTTAGTTCCTGGCGCTACTCTCGTTAGTACTCAGGGTTTTGGTGATGCAGTAATAGATAATATGTAATTATTTATCTCGAAAAATAATACGGCCCTTTGAGAGATCATAAGGCGTCAAAGCTACCATTACACTGTCACCCCTAAGAATCCTAATGTAATGTTTTCTTATCTTTCCAGATATATGCGCTGTAACAACATGACCATTTTCTAATTCAACACGGAACATTGTATTAGGTAATGTCTCTATAACTTTTCCAGCCATTTCTATTTGTTCATCTTTTGACATAAATGTTATAAAATTACAGTTATATTAAATGTGTTTATTGTAACATAATAACAGTATATAAATATAACTAAGAATAATATGAATATTACTCCAAATATCAGCAAGAAAAATATTTTCAAAGTGATGAATTTTGATCATTTAATGCAAATTTATGAAAATAACTACTATCTTTTCAGGGAACTTATATCATATTTAAGACAAGAGAGTAAAATTGGAACCTTTGTTGTTGATAATCATATGATACACTATGAGCTAATCACATCTTCAAAATATACTGATATTTTCCGCTTATACCACAAATATAGAAGACCGGAATTATCATCAACTAATTACTCTATCAAACCGCACCTTATATTTACTTTATATAAGGACGCGAAATTGCTAGAGGTGAAATCTCTTTCACAAAGTAAATATTTTGATAGTAAAATCGATTCTAAGTTAAAAATAAACCTAGATGTATATTATTGGCTAAAAGGTATTTTAATAAAAAATCATAAATATCAATAATATATAGAAATATATTGTGCAATATATAATCATTTTATTATTACTTAAGCTATTGAAAAACCATAAATTATCCCATACTATTAATTCAAAGGGGTAATTGAAACTTATATATGGAGAGTTAAGATGAAATTATCGACAAAAGGACGCTATGCTATCAAAGCAATGATAAATATAGCTATCAGCAGCAGAAATGCACCTAAAACATTACTAGAAATATCAAAGCATCAAGGGATTTCGTTATCTTACCTTGAGCAGTTATTTGCACTTTTAAGGAAAAATAACCTTGTTTCTGGTGTTAGAGGACCAGGTGGAGGTTATAGACTATCTACTGACCCTGAAAATATTACAATTGCACAAATTGTAAGAGCAATTAACGCTGATATGGCTCAAAGCACTACTACAGATCAAAAAGATGAGGTGATTTGGGACAAATTCAGTGATAAGCTTTGTAACTATCTAGAGACAGTTACTCTAGGAAGCCTCATTAAGGACGATACAGATAGTGATAATCGTGCTAGTATGGCTATTACTGAGGAGTCAGTTATTAAAAATAGTAGTTGGAATAGCGCTTAAACCGGAGAAATATATGGCCTATAGCGATAAAGTATTGGATCATTATGAAAATCCAAGAAATGTAGGTAGTTTAGACAAAAAAGACACTACAGTAGGTACTGGTATGGTAGGAGCACCTGCATGCGGTGATGTCATGAAACTTCAAATTAAGGTAAATGATGATGGTATCATTGAGGATGCGAAGTTCAAAACATACGGTTGCGGGTCTGCTATTGCATCTAGTTCGCTTTTAACTGAATGGGTTAAAGGCAAAAGCTTGACAGAGGCATCATTGATTAAAAATTCTGATATTGCCGAAGAGCTTGCTTTGCCACCTGTAAAAATCCATTGTTCTGTATTAGCTGAAGATGCTATTACAGCTGCAATAGAAGACTATAAAAAGAAAGCAAGCAAGTAGTTAGATATTGTAAATATATCTATTATTTGTCTATAATAAGACTATTAAACATTAGGAGTAAGTATAATGGGAACAACACCTAAAACAATGTGCACAAATATTGGCGGCATGGAGCGCATGCTCAGAATCGTAGCTGGTATTGCAATACTTTATTTCACAATGGCAGGTGCCATACCTATGCCATGGGGGCTTATTGGAGCCGTGCCTATTCTAACAGGAGCATTGGGTTGGTGCCCACTGTATATTCCTTTTGGAATTAGCACTATGAAAAACCAGTAATCNACTGGTGATATAAGTNATTAAGAGACGCCACAATGGCGTCTCTTTTTATGTACTAAACGGATAAGTAAATGCTTCAAAAGTATAATACAAAACCGAAGTATTGGGAGGATGCAAAGAGATTCCTTATGAAAAAAGACCCGGTCCTTAGTCAAATTATGCAACGCGTTGGTAATAAAGATTTTTTAACAAGGAACTCAACATCATTTCAAACTTTGTCCAATGCAATCATAGGCCAACAAATTTCAGTTGCGGCAGCAGCCAGTATCTCACAAAAATTAAAAAATAAGATTGGCAGTATAAGCCCATTAAAGATTAATAAGATGTCTAAAGTTACTATGCGTAATACTGGATTATCAAGACAGAAAATCGAATATTTAAAGTTACTTGCAAGTTGTTTTATTAATAAACCACACTTTTTCTATAAATTACATGAACAATCAGATGACGATGTTATAATGAAGCTGTGTGAATTAAAAGGAATAGGCGAATGGACTGCCCAAATGTATTTGATATTTCAACTTAATAGGCCAAATATTCTACCAATGGCTGATATTGGTTTTCTAAATGGTGTTACAAAGGTATATAAACTCAAAAAAAACAATACTTCAAAAATTATTGAGATTGCTAATAATTGGGGCACATATAAAACCGTAGCAGTTTGGTTTATCTGGAGGGTATTGGACCCCGATGTTGTTCAGTATTAGGCCATTATGAATATAAAAAATAATTCAAATCAAATAAAAAATTTAATACGTAAAGGTAAGAAGGAAGGATATATTCTAAATAAAGATCTAAATGACTTAATTAACCTATTATCAGTTACTGATAAGAATTATATCAAAAATACAATAGAAAATATGGAAATACAACTTGTGGACTCATACGATCAATTTGATGAGCATAAGTACTTAACAGGTGAGGAGGCAATCAAAATACTCCAGAGTTTAAGCGATGGTTCACACAAAGCATTCAATAATCAAGATGTAGATACAAAAGATAGTGCCAAAGATTAGGTTATAGGAGTTTTTAGAAAATTTATTATTAGACCATAAATTGAAAAAATTATAGAATACGTTAAGGAATAATCATGATAGTAGGAACATTATTTGTTGTAGGATTTTAAGCATGGAGGCATTCACATGAAAATAGGTATACCAAATGAAACTTCTAATATAGAAAACAGGGTAGCCATTACACCTTCGGTTGTCAAAAAAATAATTAATCTCGGGTATGAAGTATCTATAGAATCAGGAGCAGGATTAAAAGCAAGTTTTCTTGACCAAGACTATGAAAAATCAGGAGCTCAGGTCTTAAGCAGTAAAAAGAATATATGGAAGTTAGATATTATACTTAAAATCAATAAGCCTAGCGAAGATGAGATAAGCGCTTTATCTGGCAAATCTACATTAATATCTTTTTTTAGCCCTGATTTAAATCCTGAATTATTAAAAATATGCAAAAAAGATAATATAAATATACTGTCCATGGACTCGGTTCCTAGAATATCAAGAGCACAAAAAATGGATGCTTTGTCATCAATGGCAAATGTTGCTGGATCACGAGCTGTCATAGAAGCAGCTCATCTGTTTGGTAGATTTTTTGGTGGACAAATTACTGCAGCTGGTAAAATTTTACCTGCAAAAATTCTTATAATAGGTGCGGGTGTTGCAGGACTATCAGCTATTGGAACAGCTACTTCTCTTGGTGCTATTGTACGAGCTTTTGATACCAGGCCGGAAGTAAAGGAACAGGTTGAAAGTTTAGGCGCAGAGTTCTTAACTGTATCTCTCAACGAGGATGCTTCAAGTAATGATGGATATGCAAAAACAATGAGCGATGAATTTATAAAAAAAGAAATGGATCTATTTAAATCACAATGCAAAGAAGTTGATATTATAATCACGACCGCACTCATTCCCGGTAAAGATGCTCCAAAACTTATAACCGATGAAATGATAAATCTAATGAAGCCTGGATCAGTAATAATGGATTTAGCTGCATTACAAGGCGGTAATTGTACTTTATGTAAACGTGATGAAATTGTAGATATTAATGGCGTGAAGATTGTTGGTTTTACTGATTTGCCATCAAGACTACCATCTCAATCTAGTGAGTTATATGCAAATAATGTCTACCATGTTCTAAATGATATAACTCCTGACAAAGATGGTAAAATATCTATTAATATGGAAGATGAGGTAATACGGTCTTTGACCATTATCAAAGATGGCCAAATCACATTTCCCCCGCCGAAAGTCCATGTATCAGTTAAAAAAACACAATTGAAAAACACTCAAGTAAAGAAAGAAATAATTAAAAAAGAAAAGAAATCTCTATTGCCAGGCATTATAGCGTTTTCATTACTCTTTTTGGTCGGAGCATTTGCCCCAGCCTCTTTTATGAGTCATTTCACTGTATTTGTTTTATCTTGTTTTATAGGTTATATGGTTATATGGAATGTGACTTCGTCTTTACATACTCCACTAATGTCAGTAACTAATGCAGTAAGCAGTATCATAATCATTGGCGCTCTTGTTCAAATATCATCACCAGGCCTTGCTTCTATAGTACTTTCGAGTTTAGCAATTTTTATAACTAGTATTAATATTTTTGGAGGCTTTGCTGTAACAAAGAGAATGTTAGGCATGTTTAAAAAATGACACTAAATATATTTACTTCAGAAGTCGTTAACTCTTTATATATTGTATCTGCAGTATTATTTATACTCACACTAGGTGGTTTAAGCAATCAGGAGTCATCAACGAGAGGAAATATTTATGGTATCACTGCAATGGCCATCGCTATTGTTGCAACATTCCTTGGTCCAAGAATAACAAATAATTATTATTTGATAATACTTTTGATTTTTTTTGGTGGAATTATAGGACTTACTCTCGCAAAGAAAGTCAAAATGACAGATATGCCAGAACTTGTAGCTATTCTTCATAGCTTGGTAGGTCTAGCAGCTGTACTAGTAGGCATAGTTAACTATATGAATCCTACTTATAATTTCTCAAACACAGAAATGATTATTCATAACATTGAGATTTACATAGGTATTTTCATTGGAATGGTAACTTTTTCAGGATCTGTAGTAGCTTTTGGTAAATTAAGTGGGAAAATTTCTGGTAATCCATTAATTCTTCCAGCCAGACATTATCTTAATCTACTTATGATTGTATCAATTATTTTACTTGCATATATTTTTGTCTCAACAGATGTAGTAGATACTGCATCAAACTCACTTATACTCATGCTAGTTATCTCGTTTATATTTGGTATTCACTTGGTTGCTTCTATTGGTGGCGCCGATATGCCTGTAGTTGTTTCAATGTTAAATTCTTATTCTGGATGGGCAGCATCTGCTACCGGGTTTATGCTGAGTAATGATTTACTCATTGTCGTTGGCGCATTAGTTGGAAGTAGTGGCGCTATATTAAGCTATATTATGTGTAAAGCAATGAATAGAAGTTTTATTTCTGTTATTGCGGGTGGCTTTGGTACCGAATCTTCCAAACCTAGCACTAATTCATCAGTACAAGGTGATATTAATTCAATTAATACAGATGAATTTAAAGAACTTATTTTGGCATCAAAGAAAATTGCTATTATTCCAGGTTATGGGATGGCAGTAGCCCAAGCGCAATTCGTAGTAAATGAAATAATTAATATTTTGAAAAATAAAAAAATTGATGTAATTTTTGTCATACATCCTGTTGCCGGAAGAATGCCTGGACATATGAATGTACTGTTAGCTGAGGCTCAAATACCTTATGACATTGTTTTTGAAATGGATGAAGTTAATGATGATTTTTCTAATATTGACCTATCTATAGTTATAGGTGCTAATGATATTGTTAATCCTTCTGCTCTTGAGGATCCTAATAGCCCTATTTCAGGTATGCCTGTTATCGAATGTTGGAAGGGAAAAAACACTGTTGTTCTTAAACGTGGCATGTCTACCGGTTATGCAGGAGTAGAAAACCCTCTTTTCTATAAAGAAAATTCACTTATGTTATTTGGTGATGCAAAAGAATCGCTTACGGAAGTGTTGTCTTTAAATTCTAATTAAATGACTGAAGGCAAGAAACCACATAAGTATATTTTTTTTGAATCAGTTAAAATCATAATAATTATTATAGTTATGATATTATTGTCTACAGTTATTCTATTGGATATTTTTTAATTATTGGAGGCGGCGGGAATCGAACCCGCGTCCGAGAGAACTCAACCATTGGCACTACATGTTTAGTTTGTCTTATATTTAATTAATAAGCTGATGACAAACAATCCACTTATCAACTATCTTGTTAATTTTTAACAACATAATAACAAGAATATATGCTGCGGTCTTATCATAATGACTTCAGTACAGAGCATATAAGCCTACTCTGAGTGAAGCTAGCGGCAGTTAGGCTGCTAGAGCTAAAGGTTTATTTTCAGCGTTTATAGTTTTTCAGCAGATTAACGAGTTACTGAAAGCTCGACATGCACCTCAGGCATTGCAACCCACGTCGAAACCAGGTCGCCCCCGAAAATTGTTGTTATCTTATATTCAATCTCATAGATTAGCAATATGCAATATTAATATTAGTAAAACTATATTAAAATAGATATACAATGGCAGTATATCAATATATTTTAGTTGAAAAAAAATCCAAAAATGACTACAAAAGCAAGCCTTCAGGCATAAATCCCCAGCTCAATCTCCCGAATTACCGTTATTTATACAAAATCAATTATAATAAAGGTTTAAATTCTTCTGAAAAATCCCTAATTTTTGACTTATTAGAATCCAATAAAGAATTGATGCCGTCAATTTTACCACGATTTTCTGCAATAATATTTCCTAGATCAGGTCATCTGTCACCCTGGTCAGAGAAAGCAAAACAAATATTGCTTAACTGTGGATTAAACGATTCAATTACTATTGAGAAGATTAAAATATATGACTTCAAATCAAAAGGTAATTTTACGAAAAATAAAATATTCTTAAACCAGGTATGTGATAAAATGACGGAATATCAAATAACTAAGAATTTAGATATTAATAATTATTTATTTTCACAGAAAAAATATATTAAACCTAATAATCATAGAGAAATTAATCTCTCAAAATTATCTCGCTATAATTCTTCTCATGGTTTAGCACTTAATCATCTTGAAATGAAATATTTACAAAATATATTTAATAAATTGAGTAGAAATCCAAATGATATTGAGCTAATGATGTTTGCGCAAATTAATTCTGAACATTGTAGGCATAAAATATTTAATTCAGATATTAAAAAATCTAGATTAAATCTGAGTACAACTCTTTTTGATTTAATAAAATCAACATATAAAAAAAAGAATAAAGATGTAATTTCTGCTTATAAAGATAATTGTTCAATAATTTCTGGATTTAAAAATAATTTTATGTTCACTAGAAATTATAAATATAAATATTCTAGGGAAAATGACTATTACATCATTAAAGCTGAAACTCATAACCATCCAACTGCAATAGCTCCTTTTGCAGGCGCAGCTACAGGTTCTGGTGGCGAGATAAGAGATGAAGGAGCAACTGGCTCTGGTTCTATGCCAAAAGTAGGTTTCTCAGGGTACACTCTTTCCAACCTAAGAATTCCAGGCTCTATAAATTCATGGGAGTCAAAAACTATTGGTGTTCCATCAAGAATAAAGAAACCATTAGATATTATTATAGAAGCGCCCATTGGAGCTGCCGCATATAATAATGAGTTTGGTAGACCAAATATATTTGGGTATTTCAGGACATTTGAGAGTAATGTTAATTCAACAGATAATAAAAAAAAGTCATTTGGGTATCATAAACCTATTATGATTGCAGGAGGTATAGGTCAAATAAGAGAAAAAAATCTCTTCAAGCATAAACTTAAAAAAGACGATCTAATTATTGTGCTTGGTGGCCCTTCTTATTTGATTGGCATAGGTGGTGGTGCTGCCTCATCTTTATCATCTGGACATAGCGATGAAGAATTAGATTTTTCATCAGTACAGAGAGATAATCCAGAAATTCAGAGAAGGTGTCAAGAAGTTATAAATAAATGTATTTTTAATGATACCTCTTTGATTAAAAGCATACATGACATTGGTGCTGGTGGGCTTAGTAATGCAATACCAGAAATAGTAAATGATTCTAATAAAGGCGCAAATATATTCCTATCAAAAATACCGTTAGGAGAAAAATCAATGTCACCACTTGAAATATGGTGCAATGAATCTCAAGAAAGATACGCAATTATCATAGACAAAAAGCATCACTATGAATTTGATTCCATATGTGCTATTGAAAACTGCCCATACTCTGTTATAGGTAATGTAACTGATAAAAAACAACTCATATTGTATCATGGCAATTCAAAAATTATTGATTTACCTATGAATTATCTTTTAGGAAAGCCTCCTATTACAAAAATATTTTTGAAGAACTTCATATCTCATTATAAAAAACAAATACATACATATGATTCATTCACCAAGTCAATATACAATATTCTTCAATTACCATCCGTGGCAGATAAAGGTTTTTTAATAACAATTGGAGATCGTACTGTTACAGGTTTAGTATCACAAGATCAAATGATAGGCCATAACCAAGTGCCAATCTCCAATGTTTCCACAACCATGTCATACATCGGATCCAAAAATGGCCAAGTTATGACAATGGGAGAGAGACCTTTTATATCTATCACTAATCCTTCTGCATCTGCAGATATTGCATTTGGCGAAATTATAACTAATATTAGTTGTGCTTATATTGGTGATTTATCAAATATAAAACTGTCCGCGAATTGGATGGCGTCATCTAAAAATCATAATGAGCTTGAAGCCTTATATTTGGGAGTAGAAAGAATAAGCAAACTATGCAGAGATTTAAATATAACTATACCTGTTGGAAAAGACTCATTATCAATGAATACTAAATGGAGTGATAAATCTATACATAAAGAGGTTGAGAGTCCTATGAGTCTAGTGTTATCTGCTTTTAGCTCTATTAAAGATATAAATAAATTCATATCACCAGCCCTTAAAGGCAAAGGTAATATTTTTTTATTAGACATTGCTATGGGAAAAACAAGGCTTGGAGGTTCAGCATTGCATCAAATTCATAATATCATCGACTCTGATGTCCCTTGCCTTGATAACATAAAGCACTTAAAACTATTCTTTAATTTTGTCCAAAAACTTATACAAAAAAATACCATATCTGCATACCATGATAAATCTGATGGAGGTTTATTTACCACTCTAACTGAAATGGCTTTTGGTGGAAATAAAACTATTGTAATAAATAAAAACTTAAATAAATATCATGATGAAGATACACTTAACAAATTCTTTTTTAATGAAGAGTTAGGCGCTGTTGTTGAAGTACCAGCATCAAAAATACATGAATTCTATACATTAGCAGAAAAGTGTTCATTTAATAATTTTATACTGAGCTTGGGTAAATCTAAAAATCAAAAGACACCTGAAATCAACATAAAATCATATAAAGACATAAATATTCCTTTATATAAGTTAAGGAAATCATGGAGTAAGCTTTCTTTTGATATACAAAAACTAAGAGATAATCCAATTCTAGCCAAACATGAATATAATTATAAAATTATGAGTCACAAAAATATACCTAAAAAAGTTGATAAAATATTATTTGATATGAATAAAATATATTTTAAGAAGAAAAAATCTAAACCTAAAATTGCAATTCTTAGGGACCAAGGTATAAATGGCCATCGAGAGATGGCACATGCATTTATTAAAAGTGGGTTTGAGGCTTTTGATGTGCATGTTAATGATATTCTTAAAAAAAATATATCTTTGAAGAAATTTAACGGTTTGGTTGCTTGTGGTGGATTTTCATATGGTGATGTTTTAGGAGCTGGTAGAGGGTGGGCAAGTAATGTATTGCATAATAACAGCCTTAAGGATGAGCTTGAGGAATTTTTTAATGATAAATATAAATTTGCTTTAGGTGTATGTAATGGCTGTCAAATGTTATCTCATTTAAAATCTATAATACCTGGCACAGAACATTGGCCAAAATTCATTAGTAATAAATCTAACCAATTTGAAGCTAGATTATCAAGAATTAAAATTAAAAAATCTAAATCAATATTTTTTACTGGCATGGAAGGGTCCATATTGCCAATAATTGTCTCTCATGGTGAAGGTCAAGCACTATTTAAGAATAAAAAAGATGTTAAGGCTGCTATAATTAATTATGTGGATGATTTAAATAAAATAACTGATACTTACCCATCTAACCCAAATGGTTCGCCTTCAGGAGCTAATGGTTTTACAAATACTGATGGGAGAATCACTGTTCTTATGCCTCATCCAGAGCGAGTATTCGAGTTGTATCAATGTAGTTTTAGATCCAAAACCTGGAAATTATCTCCTTGGTCTAAATTTTTCGCAAATGCTTATAACTGGGTGAACTAATGACTAATAAGTATGATATAGACAAAGAAAATAGTATCACTGATGAATTCTATTTTTTGAATAGACGAAAAATAATGGCATCTATTCTATCTGTTCCTATACTCACACAAACTTCTATGGTCAGTTCTAAAGAGCAGAATTTGTTTTTTACTAAAGATTTAGATTATAGTACTAATGAAGAGACTAATACTTTTAAACAAATAACCTCATATAATAATTTTTACGAGCTAGGCACAGGGAAAAAAGACCCCATGTTAAATGCTAATAAACTTTCTACAAAAAATTGGAAGTTAACTATTGATGGACTTGTTGACAATCCTATAGTTTTGGACCTTGAGGATCTAACTAAAAAATTTCCATTAGAAGAGAGAATTTATAGACTGAGGTGTGTAGAAGCCTGGTCTATGGTTGTGCCATGGATAGGATTTGAGTTACAAAAGATAATAAATATTGTAAAACCATTGCAAAAAGCAAAATATGTTGCATTTGAATCTATTTTAGACCCTGATAATTTACCTGGCCAGAAACGAAAAATACTTAACTGGCCTTATCGAGAAGGACTTAGAATAGATGAGGCATCAAACCCACTTACATTATTATCGGTAGGCTTATACGGTAAAATTTTGCCAAATCAAAATGGTTCACCTGTGAGACTAATTGTTCCATGGAAATATGGATTTAAAAGTATTAAATCAATTGTTCGAATCTCATTTGTTGAGAGTGAACCTCTATGCACATGGAATGAACAAACTCCTAATGAATATGGCTTCTATTCCAATGTTAATCCATATGTGAATCATCCTAGATGGAGTCAAAAGCGTGAGAGAAGAATTGGTGAGTTTGGTAAACGTGATACATTGATGTTTAATGGATATAGTAAGTTTGTGTCTAACTTATATGAGGGCATGGACTTAAAGAAAAACTTTTAACTTAGATTCATGTCAAATATATTTCGAACCTATTTAATATCTTTATGCCCATTAATTTATATACTATTCATATCTTTGTTTTCAAAAAACATAATTAATCCCTTATCTTATTTAATTATATCATCCGGCCATATTATCGTTATTTTTTTGATACTAATCATCATTGTACCATTGTTGAATAGTTCTTTAAAAATTATCGATAGAAGATCTCTGGGATTAGTTACATTTGGTTATGCAGTATTTCATTTATTACTATATATGATTGATAATAGTTTTGATTTCAATTTTTTAGTTTATGAGATTTTGCATCTCTCATATATCCAAATAGGATATATTGGAGTTTTATTGTTTATACCTTTAGTATTTACCTCCAATGATAATATAAAAAAACGTCTTGGTGATAAATGGGCTATAATACATAAACTTATTTATATAATTATATTAGTTTCCTTTATTCATTATTACTTGATTATAAAGGCAGATTATTATTTGATATCATTATATATATTAATTTTTATAATGGTATTTTTCTTAAAAACTATGAGACATCTAAAATGAATAGACGCGAATTTATACAATTTCTTTTAGCTGGTTATGCTTCAGGAATTATTAAGCCATCTTTTGCTAGTGATGAAGTTAATTATAAAGTACCTGCATATGGTAATCTTCGTCTCCTTCATATCACAGATACTCATGCTCAACTTGACCCAATGTACTTTAGAGAGCCTGATTATAATATAGGTGTAGGAGCAAATAAAAATAAACCTCCACATATAGTTGGTAAGAAATTACTTGATATATATTCAATATCTTCTGACTTCTATAAATATGCATATAGTCATCTTGATTTTAATTATTTAGCAAGAGAATTTGGAAAATTTGGTGGATATGCATATCTTAAAAGCGTTATTGATAATTTAAGAGCTGATGTCAATAATTCATTATTATTAGATGGTGGAGATACATGGCAGGGTAGTGGCTTATCACTCATTGAAAATGGTGCTGACATGGTTGAAGCATCTAATATGCTTGGTGTTGATATTATGACAGGACATTGGGAGTTTACATTCGGAGAAAGTATTTTTACAAAGAATATCAAAAATTTTAATGGTGATTTTATAGCACAAAACATAAAACTTACAGAAGAAGCCATTTTTAATGGATTAGAGCCAATAGACGAAAATGATCATTATGTAAAACCTTATGTAATTAAAAAATTTGGTAATCATAATATTGTTGTAATTGGTCAAGCATTCCCATATACACCAATAGCCAATCCTAAAAGAATGATTCCAAATTTAACATTTGGCATTAGAGAAGCAGAATTACAAGAACTCATTGAAAAAATTAAAGAGGAAGTGGACCCATCTTTAATTGTACTCTTATCTCATAATGGTGTAGATGTTGATAAAAAGATGGCAGAAAAAGTTAAAGGGTTGGATATTATTTTAGGCGGTCATACCCATGATGTGCTTCCTAGGCCTATAGAAGTATATAATAATAATTCACGAACTATAATAATTAATTCTGGGTGTAATGGTAAGTTCATATCATTATTAGATTTGAGATTTAATAAAAATTCTTTTGAGTATAATTATAAATTACTACCAATAATTTCTCATAGAATTAACCCTTCTATGGATATGTCTAATTTTATTGATGCAATAAAAAAACCTCACAAAAAACATCTTGATGAAATAGTTGGTCAAACAAATATTGATTTATACAGGAGGGGTAATTTTAATGGGACATTTGATGACTTATTATGCGAATCCATGCAGAATATGCTTGATTCAGAAATATGTCTGTCACCTGGTTTTAGATGGGGACCAACTATTTTAGCTGGCGAAAATATTAAAATGTCTGATATATATAGCCATACTGCGATAACTTATCCCAATGTCTATAGAAGAGAAATGACTGGAGAAACCATCAAGAATATCTTGGAAGATGTAGCTGATAATCTTTTCAATCCAGATCCATATTTTCAACAAGGTGGCGATATGGTGAGAACGAGGGGTTTATCTTATAATATCTCTCCGAGTCAATCTCAATATAATCGTATTTCAAATATTCGAGATAGTAATGATAAGCTATTGAAAAATAATAAGAAATACATTGTAAGCGGATGGGCAAGTGTTAATTCGGTTGAATCTGGAAAACCAATATGGGATATCACTAAAGAGTATCTAACAAATATTAAGCAATATAATCCACAAAGCAAAAAAACTATAGAAATAATAGGGGAAAGCGATAATTTTGGGATAGAAACTTAGTTACAAAAAACCTATTAAATGTTAACATTTCATTTGAATTTACTGTCCGATTTAATCAAAAAGGAGGCCATATGTTTGAAGTAGGGATGAAAATTGCAGGATTTGATGACGAACTTAATGATGCAATAAAAAGAGAAATTGTTAGACAAGAAGATCATGTAGAGCTTATTGCATCTGAAAACTATGCAAGTCCAAGAGTGCTTGAAGCACAAGGATCGGTTTTAACAAATAAATACGCTGAGGGTTACCCTTATAANAGATATTATGGTGGATGTGAGAATGTAGATGTAGCAGAACAATTAGCCATAGATCGTCTGAAGGAACTGTATGGCGCAGATTATGCAAATGTACAACCTCATTCAGGATCACAGGCTAATGCAGCAGTTTACTTAGCCCTACTAAATGCTGGTGATACAATTCTAGGTATGAGTTTAGATGCAGGTGGTCACTTAACACATGGCTCGAAGGTTAACTTCTCAGGTAAATTATTTAACGCTGTTCAGTATGGTATTGATGATAATGGTATGCTTGATTATGATGAAATAGAAAAACTTGCTATAACTCATAAGCCAAAAATGCTAATTGGTGGTTTCTCTGCATATTCACAAGTTATTGACTGGGAAAGAATGTCTGAGATAGCTAATAAAGTTAATTCTTATTTTTTAGTTGATATGGCACATGTTTCTGGGCTTGTAGCTGGTGGAGTATATCCATCTCCAGTTCCATTTGCTGATGTAGTAACATCAACTACACACAAAACACTTAGAGGTCCAAGAGGTGGAATAATTATTTGTAAATCAAACCCAGAATTAGAAAAGAAATTTAACTCTCTAGTATTCCCAGGAACTCAAGGCGGACCCCTTATGCATGTTATAGCAGCAAAAGCTGTTGCATTCAAAGAAGCGCTTCAACCAGAATTCAAAGAATATATGAAACAGGTCGTTACAAATGCTGACGTATTAGCTAAAACAATGATTGAAAGAGATTACGAGATAGTATCAGGTGGTACCAAAAATCACCTTATGCTAGTAAGTTTAGTTAAACAAGGTTTAACCGGTAAAGCCGCAGATGCAGCTTTACATAAAGCATACATAACTGTAAATAAAAACTCTGTGCCAAATGATCCTCAAAGCCCATTTGTTACAAGCGGGATTAGGTTAGGCACTGCTGCAATTACCACAAGAGGTTTTAAAGAAGCAGAAACTAAAATATTAGGTAATTTAATTTGTGATGTATTAGATGATATTGAATCTGAATCTAACATATCATCTGTAAAAGAGAAAATTATAAATCTCACATCTCAATATCCGGTATATTCAGCTAATAAAAAAGCTGTAGCCTAAGAGGTATAATGTATGCGCTGTCCATTTTGCGGAGAGCCTGAGACAAAAGTAATTGATTCTAGGTTAAGCTCTGATACTAATACCATTAAGAGACGGCGAGAATGTACATCTTGTCATGCAAGATTTAATACTTCTGAACAATCAGACCTTGCGTATCCCAGAGTGATAAAGTCTGATAAATCATCTGAGTTATTCTCTGAAGAAAAAATTAAAGCTGGAGTAAATATTGCTTTAGAGAAAAGAATAAATACCATCGATGATATTAACAAAACATTTTCAAATATATTTACTAAATGCCTAACCCATGGAGATAAAGAGTTATCTACCAGTGATATTGGTAAAATTGTAATGGATGAATTATTAAATCTAGATCATGTTGCATATTTAAGATTTGCATCTGTTTATTTAAATTTTGAGAACAAAGATTCATTTAGAAAAGTAATTGATAATTTAGATAAAGATTTATCACCTAACATGAAAAAACTACAGAAAAAGCTAATTGATGAATGATATTGATATAGATAAAAACTATATCGCACGATGCCTTTTGCTAGCCTCTAAAGGAAGGTTCAGTGCCGATCCTAACCCTATGGTAGGCGCAATCGTCGTCAAAAATAATAAGATTGTAGGCAAAGGTTACCATAAGAGGCCTGGTTCCCCGCATGCTGAACAAATGGCTATTAAGCAAGCCGGCAAACAAGCAGTAAAGTCGACATTATATATCAATTTAGAACCATGCTGCCATCATGGCAAAACACCACCATGCTCAGATTTAATTATTAAAAATAAAATTAGTAGAGTTGTTATATCATCTATCGACCCTAATCCTCTAGTAAATACTCGAAGTATTAAACAACTTAGAAAAGCGGGCATTCAGGTAAATGTAGGTATTCTAAAAGATGAAGCTCTTAATCTCAACAAGGGGTTTATTACAAGATTCACAAAAAAGAGACCATATATTACGGCTAAATTTGGCATGTCTTTAGATGGTAAGATCTCTCTTGCTAACGGTGTTAGTAAGTGGATTACATCTAAAGAATCACGCCGTGATGTACATTTGGAAAGAGCGATGACATCTATAATTCTTACATCTTCTAAAACCATAATTTCAGATAATTCAAGATTCACGATAAGAGATAAAGACATAATTAGTAGAATTGATAAGCAACCAGATTTAGCGATATTAGATAGTAGTTTAGAGATTCCTCTTAATCATAAAGTTTTTATTCCTACAAATAGGATGATTCATTTATTTACACTAAAGGAAAATACTAGAAAAAAATACAAAAAAATGTTAAAGTCATAAAGGTATCAAAAAAAGATAATCAAATTAGTCTCACCGCATGCATTAAATATCTTGGAAAAAATAACTTTAATAATGTATTTGTAGAGGCTGGATCTACTATTACCTCGACAATGTTAAAATTAAATTTAATAGATGAACTTCTTTTGTATATATCTCCAAAGATTATAGGTGAATCTGGAAAGTCATTTTCTGGCGTATCTTATATTAATAAGCTTTCAAGAAAGATTAAATACCGAATTAATGATATTATTCGTTTAGAAAAGGATATTAAGCTGAGACTGATTAAATAATGTTTACTGGAATTATAGAACAAGTGGCTAAGATAGATTTTATAAGTAATACTTCAAATGAATATGTTGTGAGTATTAATTTATCAAAATATCAGCAAGATTTAAAAATTGGTGATAGTGTATGTGTTAATGGTGTATGTCTGACGATTTCTGAAATTAAAAATGAACTATATTATTTTAATTTATCTCCTGAGACTATTAAACTCACTACTTTATCAGGACTTAAAGAAAATTGTGATGTCAATATAGAATTACCATTAACTCTCAATAAGTTTATAAGTGGACACATTACCACTGGCCATATTGATTCAGTCGGCACTGTGAAAAATATTGATAGTCAAAAAGATTCATGGTTATTGGAAATCGAGACAGAAAAAAAATTCAAAAAATATATAGTAAAAAAAGGTTCTATTGCAATTGATGGAATTAGTCTTACAATAAATGATGTCAGTGATACTAGTATCTTTCTTATGATTATTCCTCATACATACGAAAATACATGTATTAAGAAATACAAAACTGGAATAAAGGTAAATATAGAATATGACTATATTGCTAAACACATAGAGATGTTAAAACATGATTAATTCTACGCTTGAGATAATAGATTCTATTAAGAAAGGCAAAATGGTTATTATCATGGATGATGAAAATCGTGAAAATGAAGGTGATTTAGTTATGGCAGCTGAATTTGTCAAACCAAAAGATATTAATTTTATGGCTACTAAGGGCAGAGGATTAATTTGTTTAACGTTAACAAGTTCAAAGTGTAAAAAACTTGGTTTACCATTAATTAAGCAGACCGGAGAATCATCAAAAGAGACTAATTTCACTGTTTCTATTGAAGCTGCAAAAGGTGTAACTACTGGAATATCTGCTGCTGATAGAGCGAAGACTATACGTACAGCAGTTGCTAAAAGATCAAAATCTAGTGATCTGGTGCAACCAGGACATATATTTCCACTCATGGCAAAAGATGGCGGTGTTTTAGTCAGAGCAGGACACACAGAAGCTGGTTGCGATTTAGCTTTACTTGCAGGGTTAGAACCTTCTGCTGTAATCGTAGAAATATTGAATGATGATGGTAGTATGGCTAGAAAAAAAGATCTTCTAGCATTCGCAAAAAAACATAAACTAAAAATAGGTACCATTGAAGATCTTATTAAATATAAAGCTGCCAATCAAAAGACTATTAAAAGAATTTCTGAACAAGTTATTAAAACTGATTATGGTGATTTTAATTGTATCTATTATGAAGATATTCTTACCGCACAGATTCATTTTGTACTTATTAATAAAAAAATACTGTCGGGAGAGCCTACAACGGTTAGAGTTCATGTTGAAAATGTCTTAACTGATACTGTGAAAGCTAAAAATCTTTCGGTATGGTCATTGGATGCTTCATTAAAAAAAATATCAAAAGCCAAGCAAGGGGCATTAGTTTTCATAACTAATAACTTATCTATAAGTCAGATAAATGATCTTAAAACTAGTAAGTCTCAGTTTTCAAGCACTAATAAACCAGATGATTATAGGACCGTTGGAATAGGTGCGCAGATTTTAAATGATATAGGAGTTAAAGATATGATTTTATTGAGCACACCTAAAATATATCACGGAATCAATGCTTTTGGCTTAAATGTTATTAAATATGTGAGTAAATAATGAAAAAAACCACCATAGAATCAGAAGATTTATATCCACATCCATCAAGCTTAGATGAAGATATTTATTCATCTCTATGCGATTTAAATGTTAGACCTCCGCATTTTAAAGGTAAAACAATAATTGTTTCATCTTCTTATCATAAAGAAATAACAGGGAGTATGGCATATAGTTTTATTAAACACTCATATGACCATCCCAGGATATTAATGTCACATACTGAGAATATTGGATTCATTGAAGCACCTGGTGCTTTTGAAGTGCCTTTAACTGCTAAACTTATCATAGAAAAATTTAAACCAAAACAAATACTAGCACTGGGGTGTATTTTAAAAGGTGATACTAATCATGACGAGTATCTTTCATCGACAGTTATTAATGGCTTAAGAAACTTATCGTTGGAATATGTAATTCCTGTAATAAATGGAATTCTAACAACTAATACTATCCAACAAGCTATTGATAGGGCAGGAAAAAAATATGATAAAGGTAGAGATTTTGCCTACTCATCAATTTTGATGCATAAAATTATAAATAAAATTAATAATGAATGAGTTTAACCCTAAAGAAAGAACTCTTGCAAGGGAAAATATACTGAAGATTCTATATCAGCATGATCTTAATGAGTATTCGTTCTCTGCAATTAAAAATGATTTTATTGAGAAAAGACAGTATGATAAAGAGTATTTTGATAATCTAATTGAATTATATGAATCTAATTCTAATAAAATTGATACGCTTATAGAAAAAAATTCTGATATTATTTTACAATCTTTGTCACCAATTGATAGATCAATATTACGGTTGGCAATATGTGAGTTGGTATTTAGAAAAGATGTTCCTAAGAATGTGATAATTAATGAATCAATAAATATTGCTAAAAAATATTCTTCTAAAGATGCATATAAATTTATTAATACCATGCTTGATAAGTTAATAACTAAATTATAATAAAAATGATTAAAAATGAGTCTGATCTATTAAAATATATTAAAAATAATATAAAAACTAAA
>NZZP01000037.1 GCA_002698665.1 Gammaproteobacteria bacterium
CTCATCAAGGAATCAGTTTTAGCTAATGTAATTAAAGGCTCCGCATATCTCCTTAGTTCTTTGGCCTTTGGAAGAGAAGTCTTAATTTTTTCAAATTCTAGTAACGAGAGCGTTAGATTTCTCATCAAAGCTTTTCTATGTGATGAATTTCTATTTAATTGTCTGCCGCTTTTTTTATGCCTCATGTTCTTTTTTCCATATTTTTTGGTGGCCAATCTTCTAATTTGATACCCAGTGATAAACTATGCGTTGCTAGCACATCTTTTATTTCAGTTAATGATTTCTTGCCAAGATTAGGTGTTTTTAAAAGCTCATTTTCACTCCTCTGGACTAAGTCACCTATGTAATAAATACTCTCTGCTTTTAAACAATTTGCTGACCTAACAGTCAATTCTAAATCATCTACAGGTCTTAATAGCACTGGATCTATTTGTGGTCCATCAGCAGCCTCTATTTCTTCTTCTTTAACTTCTAAGTGCGTAAATACATCTAGTTGTTCTCTTAGAATTTTCCCAGCTTTTCTAATGGCATCTTCTGGTTCTATTGTTGCATTAGTTTTAAGGTCGATAATTAATTTATCTAAGTCAGTCCTTTGTTTTACTCTAGCTGTATCAACATTATACGTTACTTGAATAACAGGGCTAAAGGTAGCATCAAGCTGCATCTTGCCTATACCTAAATCTTCTTGTTCATTAAATTTTCTTTTTTGTGCAGGCTGATAACCCCTACCATTGGTAATTGTCATATGGATAACAAGTTCAGTTTTATCATTTGTTATGTTTGCAATACAAAAATCTGGATTTTTAACTTCTAATTCAGGGTTATCCGTAATATCTGAGGCTAGTACCGCACCTGTACCTTTTTTTCTTAGCGTTACATCAAGGCTATCTTTGTCATGTAAAACTAGTGCCAGTTTCTTAATATTCAATAATATCTCAAGAACATCTTCTTGAACTCCCTCAATAGCACTGTATTCATGGAGAATATTTTCAATAGTTACTTCTGTAACAGCACTACCAGGCATTGAAGAAAGTAAGACTCTTCTTAATGCATTGCCTAGCGTGTGCCCAAAACCTCTCTCAAGTGGTTCAATTGTTATTTTTGCATGAGATGAACTCAAAGCCTCAATATCAACTAATTTTGGTTTTAAAAAATTATTTTTATTCATGTATCACCTATTTTGAGTATAATTCGACAATTAACGATTCGTTTATTTCAGCTGGCAGCTCTTTTCTCTCTGGATTTCTAATAAAGGTTCCTTTAAAGTTCTTTGAATCAACTTCTACCCAGTCACTAATACCTCTGGTTTCCGCAAGACTCATGGCTAATTTAATTCGAAGTTGATTTTTTTTGCTATCTCTTACAGATATTTTGTCATTAGGATTTACCTGATATGAGGCAATATTAACAATTTTATCATTTACTGTTATATTTTTATGATTAACTAGTTGTCTTGATTCTGATCTAGTTGAACCAAATCCAAGTCTATAGACAACATTATCAAGCCTAGACTCCAACATATTTAGAAGGTTTTCTCCAGTTGAACCTTTTTTACTTGCAGCTTTCTTGTAATAATTTCTGAATTGCTTTTCTAGTATTCCATAAATTCTCTTCACTTTCTGCTTTTCTCTAAGTTGAACAGAATAATCAGAACTTTTCCCTCTTCTAGCATCGCCAGTTTGGCCCGGCTTTTTTTCTAAATTACATTTAGTGTCAAGAGACCTAGATCCAGACTTAAGATACAAATCTGTGCCCTCTCTTCTCATTAATTTACATTTAGAACCAGTAAATTTTGCCATCCGTTATACCCTCCTCTTTTTAGGCGGTCTACACCCATTATGTGGAAGTGGCGTAATATCCGTTATATTTGTAATTTTATAGCCGGAACTATTTAACGCTCTTACGGCAGAGTCTCTGCCAGGACCTGGGCCTTTCACTAATACTTCTAGACTTTTCACACCGAATTCTGCAGCTTTTATTCCTGCTTTTTCTGCCGCAATTTGTGCAGCAAAAGGTGTGCTTTTACGTGAACCTCTAAAGCCTGAGCCCCCTGATGTAGCCCAGGATAATGTATTGCCCTGTTTATCAGTGATAGTGATGATGGTGTTGTTGAATGAAGCATAAATATGAGCTATTCCTTCATTGACAACTCTTTTTTCCTTCTTCTTTTTTGGTTTAGTAGTAGCCATTTATTTAGCCTTTAAAAGTTTTCTAGGACCTTTTCGAGTCCTGCTATTGTTTTTAGTTTTTTGTCCTCTAAGAGGCAAGCTTTTTCTGTGTCTTATACCTCTATAAGAACCTATATCCATTAGCCTTTTAATATTGATTGAGTTTTCTCTGCGTAAGTCTCCTTCTAATTGATATTTATCAACAAAGTTCCTTAAGACTTCTAAATCTTTCTCGTTCAAGTCCTTTACTTTTTTGGTCCTATCCACTCCGGAGTCAACACAAATTTTATTAGCTCTTGTAGGGCCAATTCCATAGATAGCTGTTAGAGCAATCCATATATGTTTGCTTCCAGATAAATTTATTCCCGCAATTCTAGCCATTTATTTTCTCTCGAACGATGATTTTATATTTCATTTGCATTTAATACAACCTATTTAACCTTGTCTTTGTTTATGTCTTGGGTCTTTACATATTACTCTAACGACCCTATTTCTTCGGATAACCCGACAGTTCCTACATAGTTTTTTTACTGATGCTCTTACCTTCATATTATCTAATACCTCCGCCTATGCCCTTAAGATTAGCTTTCTTCATCATTCCTTCATATTGATGAGATAGCAAGTGTGATTGAATTTGAGCCATCAAATCCATCACAACTATAACAACAATGAGTAGTGATGTACCGCCAAAGTAAAATGGGACATTAAAATAAAGTATCAAAAATTCTGGCAACAAACATACCGCAGTAATGTAGATTGCACCAACAGTTGTAAGTTTAGTAGTGATATCGTCTATATAACGAGCTGTCTGATCTCCAGGTCTTATGCCTGGAATAAATGCACCTGTTTTCTTTAAATTATCTGCTGTTTCTCTAGAATTAAACACAAGAGCTGTATAAAAATAACAGAAGAATATTATCGCAAAGGCGTACAGCAATATATAAAGGGGTTGGCCAGGAGAAAGAGATAAGGCTATAGTTTGAACCAACCCTCCTTCTGAACCTGTGCCAGACCAACTAGCAATTGTAGCAGGAAATAATATAATTGCTGATGCAAAGATTGGAGGTATGACTCCAGCCATATTAATTTTTAGTGGCAAATGAGAGCTCTGTGCCTGATACATTTTTCTACCTTGCATTTTTCTCGCATAATTTATTGGGATTTTCCTTTGCCCTCTTTCAATGAATATAACAAATGCTGTTATTAATAAAACTAGCAAGAATATCAATATAACTGTGAATCCCTGTAGTTCTCCATTTCTTGCAAGATCGATGGTATTTCCAATTGCAGATGGTAGTCCAGCAACTATACCTGCAAATATTATTATAGATATACCATTTCCAATACCTCTTTCAGTAATTTGTTCACCTAGCCACACAAGAAACATCGTTCCAGTTACAAGTGTTATTACACCAATCATTAAGAATGTGAAGCCAGGGTCTAGCACAAGTGTTGTGCTAGCAGTATTTTGATTTTGTAGGGCATTTACAACACCAAAAGATTGTAATACTGCTAATATAACTGTGAAATATCTAGTATATTGTGTAATTTTCTTTCTGCCGCGCTCGCCTTCTTTTCTAAGTTGAACTAATGGTGCATATACATGTGACATCATCTGAATGATAATCGACGCTGATATGTATGGCATGACACCAAGAGCAAAAATAGACATTCTTGAAAGAGATCCGCCTGAAAACATATTAAACATATCTAGTATACTTCCTCGTTGTTGTTCGAATAAGAACTGCATCACGGATGGGTCTATACCAGGCAGTGTTATAAAACTTCCTAATCTAAAAATAATTAGAGCAAAAAGTACAAAAAATAATCTCTGTCTTAATTCAGTAGATTTAGCAAGACCTCCTAATCCCCCAGTCATATTGTTAGCTGCTCTAGACATAATTATTTATTTATAAACTCCATTACTGATTTTGTGTACTCTATATTTTTAAGGACTTTCTTATCTTTAATAGTGCATGGTCCTATAATTTTTACTTTTTTTATTTTATTTTTAATTAGTTTGTATTTTTTTAATAAATCAATAGTTATTTCAGACTCCTTTATTTGTCCTAAATAATCATACTTTAATTCTACAGAAAAAATATTAACTCTTGATGAAAAACCTACTTTAGGTAGTCTTCTTTGTAATGGCATTTGTCCGCCTTCAAAACCTACTTGTATTTTTCCGCCGGTTCTAGACTTTTGTCCTTTATGTCCTCTGCCACAAGTTTTTCCACTGCCAGAACCAATTCCTCTTCCTACTCTTTTTTTCTGAGACTTAGTTCCAGTATTCGATTTTATTTTATTAAGTAGACTATTCATAAATTACTCTGTTGTTACTTCCACCATGTGCCGTACAACTTTAATCATTCCACGTGCTTCTGATGTATCTTTGACTGTAACTTGATGGTTAATTTTTCTTAACCCGAGCCCTTTCATAGAGCATATCTGTTTATTAGTACAGCCTATTAAACTTCTTACCTGTTTTAGTTTTATTGTCTTATCTTTTGTCGCCATTCTATAACTCACTCGTTTTTTTACCACGCTTGGCGGCTATGTATGCAGGGTAAAACATGGATTCTAGGCCTTTAACCGTAGCCTTAACAACATTGATTGGGTTAGTAGATCCTATGCTTTTAGCAAGCACATTATGCACTCCTGTCGCCTCAAAAACAGCTCTCATAGCTCCACCAGCTATAACACCTGTACCTTCACCTGCAGGTTGCATGTAAACTTTTGCAGAGCCATGAGAATGAGTAACTGGATGATGAAGTGTGCCATTCTTAAGTGCAACAGAAATCATATTTTTTTTAGCTTTTTCCATAGCTTTTTGAATTGCTATAGGAACTTCTTTTGCTTTTCCGTAACCGTAACCAACTCTACCATGACCATCGCCAACAACAGTAAGAGCAGTGAAGCCGAATTGCCTCCCACCTTTAACTACTTTAGCGGTTCTATTTACAGCCACTAACTTTTCAATATAATCAGATTTTTTTTCATCCATAGCCATTATATTTTTACTCCATTTTCACGTACAGAATCAGCTAATGCTTTAATCTTTCCATGATATTTATATCCCGATCTATCAAATGCTACTTTATTAATTTTTTCTTTCTTGATAAATTCAGCCATTAATTTTCCGATTAATTTTGAAGACTCAATATTGTTTGATTTTACTTTACTTTTTACATTCTTTTGAGTTGTAGAAATAGTCGTAATAACTTTACTACCATTAGATGTGAGCAAGGATACATAGATATGCTTGGCAGATCTGTATACACTCAATCTATGCGCACCTGATTCATTTATGCGCATCCTAGACTTTCTTGCACGTCTTAATCTTGAATTTTTTCTATCTTGACTTATACGTATCATTTTTTCTTTGCCTCTTTCTTAACAACTTGTTCATCCTCATATCTAATGCCCTTACCTTTATATGGTTCAGGTGGTCTAAATGCTCTAATTTCGGCAGCAGCCTGACCTACTACTTGTTTATCTGGGCCAGTAATTACTATATCTGTCTGGCTAGGTGTTTCTATTTTTAGGCCTTCTGGAATTGGATACTTTACAGTATGAGAAAATCCAACTGTTAACTCCAAAGTCTTACTATCNGCTTTTGCCCGATAACCAACACCTATCATTTTTAACTTTTTNACCCATCCTTTGGAGACGCCATATACCATATTAAATAATATTGATCTNGTAGTACCTGACAANGGCACAATATTATCATCTTTACTTATAACTTTTGCAATTCCGTCTTGAATATCTATATCTATATTTTCATTTTTTTCAAACGATAGTTTACCAGCAGGACCCTCAACATCTACTACATTTCCATTAAGAGTCATTTTAATATTATCTGGTATTTCTATTGGTTTTCTTGCAATTTTAGACATAATTAAAATCTATGAGACAAAACAAATTATCTCACCTCCATAGTTTTTTTCTCTAGCTTCTTTATCACTCATAACGCCATGTGACGTAGAGACTATACATACGCCAAGACCATTTTTAACTGTAGGCAATTCTTTTGAGGATTTAAAAATTCTTAACCCTGGTTTGCTTACACGCTGTATATTCTCAATCACTGGCTTACCCTCATAGTATTTTAAAATTAATGTTATTGTTTTCTTATTATCATCACTTACATTTATAGATTCAATATAGCCTTCATTTTCTAAAACTTTACATATTGAATGTTTCATTTTAGAGAATGGTATCATAACTGATGCCTTATCAGCTCTTTGCGCGTTTCTTATTCTTGTAAGCAAATCTGCTATTGTATCACTCATACTCATAATATTTACCAACTCGCTTTTGTTAAACCAGGAATGTCTCCCCTCATAGCCGCTTTTCTTAACTTAGATCTACCCAGACCAAATTTCCTGTAAACGCCTCTTGGTCGACCAGTTAGCGAACACCTGTTCCTTTGTCTACCAGGTGAAGAATTTAGAGGAAGCTTTTGTAATTTTTTTCTAAGTATTTGAGCTTCCTCGCTATCTAGCCCTAGATTTTTGAGTTTGTTTTTTATTTCATTTCTCTTATTTGCATACTTTATGACAAGTGATGCACGCTTTTTTTCTCTTTGTATAATTGATAGTTTAGCCATATTTATTTAAATGGAAAATTAAACTGTTTAAATAATTCCATAGCCTCCTGATTGTTTTTTGCTGTAGTCGTAATCGTTATATCAAGACCTTTAATTTTATCAATTTTATCGAAATCTATTTCTGGGAAGATGATATGTTCTTTAACACCCAACGTATAATTACCCCTACCATCAAAAGAATTAGAATTAAGCCCCCTAAAATCTCTTGTTCTTGGAAGAGATATTTTGATAAGCTTTTCGAAGAAATCATACATTTTTTCTTTCCTAAGTGTTACTTTGCAACCAATTGGCATTCCTTCTCGTAACTTGAAGTTAGCTATTGATTTTTTTGCATACGTTAAAACAGACTTTTGACCAGTAATTTGAGATAATTCTAGCTGTGCTGATTCAAGAATCTTTTTATCATTGACTGCGGAACCCAAGCCCATATTTATAGTAATCTTAGTCAACCTAGGAACCTCCATGGGCGATTTAATCTTCATCTGATCCATTAAAGCTGGGACAATATTTTCTTTATAATATTCGCTAAAAGTATTCATTATATGTCTACAACCTCATTATTTGATTTATAAATCCTAACTTTTTTACCATCCTCGAGACTTTTGAAACCTATCTTGTCGCCTTTTTTTGTAATAGGGTTAAACATCATAACATTTGAGATATGTAGCGGCATCTCTCTCTCAATGATGCCTCCATTTTCATTTTTATTTGGGTTGGGCTTAACATGTTTTTTTGCTATGTTGACATTAGATACTATAAGTCTATCAGGTTCTATTATTCTAAGAATTTCACCTTTCTTACCTTTATCTTTACCAGCTATCACAATTACTGAATCACCTTTTTTTAACCTATTCATAATTATAGTACCTCTGGTGCAAGTGAAATAATCTTCATGAACGTTAGTGCTCTTAATTCTCTGGTGACAGGGCCAAATATACGTGTACCAAGAGGCTCAAGTTTATTGTCTAAAAGAACCACTGCATTGCTATCGAATCTTATTGATGATCCATCTGAGCGTCTTATGCCTTTTTTTGTTCTAACAATAACAGCATTGTATACTTCTCCTTTTTTGACCTTGCCTTTAGGTATAGCATCTTTGATCGCTACTTTAATAACATCACCAATAGATGCAAACTTTCTATGAGAGCCACCGAGGACTTTAATACACATCAGTTTTCTTGCGCCACTGTTATCTGCAGATTGTAATGTTGTTTGCATTTGAATCATTATTTTATTCCTCTTTAGCCAATGACCAAAATTTTGTTTTAGAAATTGGCTTACATTGTCTTATTTTCACCTGTTGTCCAACAACACATTCATTGTTTTCATCATGAATATGATATTTGCTAGTTCTCTTAATGTATTTGCCATTAACAGGATGCTTAATCTGTCGTTCTACAATGACGGTTGCAGACTTATTCATTTTTGTATTAAGTACTTTCGCCAATATAGTTTTATTTTTTTTATTATCCATTGATTTTCTTCTCATTCATTATTGTTTTTACTCTAGCTATATTTTTTTTATTAAGTGAGAATAAATGTGGTTTAGGATTAAGGCCTGAACCTCTCTGTATTCGAAGATTAAATCTTTCTTTTATCAGAGCTTCTAACTCTTTTTGTAATTCATCGTTCGTTTTTTTTCTATAATCTTCTAATTTCATCACATTATCGCTCTTGTTATAAATGTTGTGTTAATTGGCAATTTAGCCGCGGCTAGTCTGAAAGCTTCTCTTGCTACATCCTCGCTAACACCTTCCATCTCATATAAAACCTTCCCCGGCTGAATCTTAGCAACCCAATATTCGACATTTCCTTTTCCTTTTCCCATTCTAACTTCTACTGGTTTCTTAGTAATTGGTACATCAGGAAAAATTCTTATCCAAACCTTGCCCCCACGTTTAATATGTCTGGTCATTGCTCTTCTTGCAGCCTCTATTTGTCGTGCAGTAACTCTGCCTCGTGTGACAGCTTTAAGACCAAACTCACCAAAACTCACTTTTGCTCCTGACGTAGCAAAACCTCTAAGTTTTCCTTTTTGTTGCTTTCTATATTTAGTCTTCTTAGGTTGTAACATTATTATTTACCATCTTCTTTATTCTTTTTTTCTACACGTGTAGTTGATACATTGTTAGAATCATCATCTTCATCCTGATGATATATCCAAACTTTTATACCTATAATTCCATATGTCGTTAATGCCTCAGAAAAGCCATAATCTATACCAGCCTTAAGCGTGTGTAACGGCACTCGCCCTTCTCTGTACCACTCACTTCTGGCAATTTCAGCACCATTTAACCTTCCAGCTACATTAACTTTTATTCCCAATGCGCCAAGTCTCATAGTGTTAGTAACTGCTCTTTTCATAGCTCTTCTGTACATAATTCTTCTTTCGAGTTGTTGGGCTATCCCTTCTGAAACTAGTTGTGCATCCAATTCTGGTTTTCTGATTTCTTTAACATTTAATTTGATAGTTTTTTTTGGGAGACCTAGTATTTTGGCAATCTTATCTCTATACTTTTCTATGTCTTCGCCTTTTTTACCTATCACAATACCAGGTCGAGACGAGAAAACGGTTACAATTGCTTCTTTCGTAGGACGTTCAATTAATATGCGACTGACAGATGCTTGTTTTAACTCAACACGAAGATAATCACGGACCTTGAGATCTTCCATTAAAAATTTAGGATATTCTTTTGAGTTGGCATACCATTTTGAATTCCAGTCAGTGGATATGCCTAATCTAATTCCTGTAGGATGAACTTTCTGTCCCATAATTAAACCTCTTTACCATCAGAAACAATGACTGTAATATGACTGCTTCTTTTTAAAATTTCATTTACTCTTCCACGAGCCCTTGGCATAAACCTCTTTGCTGTTGGACCTTCATCAATTAAGATATTTTTAACCATTAAATCATCTATATCTTGAGAATTATTATTTTCAGCATTAGCAACAGCAGATTCTAATACTTTTAAGATCAATCTTGATGCTTTTTTATTATTAAAATTTAAAAATTCTAGTGCTTTATCTACCTTAAGGCCTCTTATGGCATTAGCCACTAATCGGCATTTTTGTGCTGATATTCTTTGGTACTTCAATATTGCTCGTGTATCCATAGTTATTTTACCTTAGCTTTACGGTCTCCAGAGTGTCCTTTAAATATTCTTGTAGGTGAGAATTCACCTAATTTATGTCCCACCATATTCTCACTCACATACACCGGAACATGTTGCTTACCGTTATGTACTCCAATAGTTAAACCTACCATATCTGGTGATATCACAGATCTTCTCGACCATGTTTTTATAGGTTTTTTATCATTAGTCTCAATCGCTTTATCAACTTTTGCTTGGAGATGATAATCTATAAATGGCCCTTTTTTTAGCGATCTTGACATAATTATTTCCTTTTCTTATTAGTTCTTCTTCTAACAATCATATTATTAGTTCTTTTGTTTGATCTTGTTTTATATCCTTTTGTGGGTGTTCCCCAAGGTGAAACTGGATGCCTTCCACCAGAAGTTTTACCTTCACCACCACCATGAGGGTGATCGATTGGATTCATTGCAACACCTCTCACAGTAGGTCTAACCCCTAACCATCTTTTTGCCCCTGCTTTACCATAAGATTGTAAACTATATTCACTATTACCTACTTCTCCAATAGTTGCCTTACAAGTTGANAATATTTTTCTCATTTCACCAGATCTAAGTTTTACNGTGACATAATCACCTTCAATTGCAGCAATCTGAGCNACCGTGCCTGCACTTCTAGCAATTTGTGCACCTTTNCCAGGTTTCATTTCAATACAATGTATCTGTGTGCCCACTGGTATGTTTTTCATTGGCAGAGAGTTACCTATTGAAATAGATGAATCTTTACCTGACATAACTGAATCACCTGGCTTCAGATTCTTGGGCGCAATAATGTATCTTCTTTCTCCATCTATATACAACAGTAATGCGATATTAGCATTCCTGTTTGGATCGTATTCCAGTCTTTCTACTTTAGCTGATATGTTATCTTTATCACGTTTGAAATCAATTATTCTATATCTTTTCTTATGACCTCCACCTATATGGCGTGTCGTGATTCTACCCTGATTATTTCTACCGCCAGACTTTTTAGATTTTGCAATTAGTGATTCATGCGGCTTACCTTTATGCAAGTCAGCGTTACTAATCTTTATTCTGAATCTTCTACCAGGAGAAGTTGGTTTAGATTTAATAAGTGCCATTATGTTGCCTCTTTTTCACCATAATTGATATCATAACCTTCTTTGAGACTAACATAAGCTTTCTTCCAGTCTTTAGTTTTGCCGAATTTTCTGCCAACCCTTTTAAGTTTTCCAGACATATTAAGTATTCGTACATTATCTACTTTAACCTCGAACATTTTTTCAACAGCTTTTTTTACTTCAAGCTTAGTTGCATCTTTCAAAACTGAAAAAACATGTTGATTATCTATATCTGCTCTAGTAGATGTCTTTTCAGATACCCTGGGTGATAAAATTATGTTCATTAATCTTTCGTTATTCATGCTATCATTCCTTCTATTTTATCTATGACCTTTGAATCAATAATAACATTCTCATACTTCATCAGATTATGAGGATTTATGCCAAGAGGACTTACAATTTCAATATCTTTTAAATTTCTACCAGCTAAAAAAACATTAACTTTTTCTTCATGAACGATAAGTAGCGAGTTTTTTATTTTTAACTTACTTAATTTTTCTAGAATTTTTTTGGTTTTTGGTTCATCAACATTAAAGTCATCAGCACAAATTAGACGTTTATTTCTTAGTAGCTCTGAAAGAATACAATTTAGGGCATTTTTATACATCTTTTTATTTATTTTCTTATTATATTTTTTTGGAGAGGCTGCAAATGTCACACCACCACTTCTCCATATAGGACTTCTAGTGGTACCAGCTCTAGCACGACCCGAACCCTTTTGTGGTCTTGGTTTAGCTCCTCCGCCACTAACAGCAGACCTATTTTTTTGAGCTTTTGTCCCTGATCTTTGATTAGACATATAATCAGAAGCTACCTGATGTACGAGTGCCTCATTAAAATCTTTGTTAAATATTTTTTGTAAATTTACAGCTGCCATATTATTTCTCTACATTATCTGTTGATGGTTCCTTATCATTTTTAGGTGTAGTAATTTTTTTTTCAGTACTCTTATTTGAAACTTCCTTTTCAGGATTATTTGTATCTAGTTTTGCTTCTAAATCTTTCTTGGTATCTTTTTCATTATTATCTGGAGTTTCTGGCTGGTCTGTGAGGATTTTTTTGGGCATATATTTCTTTTGAGTAGGTTTAACAATTACATTGGATCCATCGTGTCCAGGAATAGAACCTTTTACAAGAATGGCATTTTCATCAGCTAAGATCTTCACTATAACTAGATTTTGTATTGTGTTTTGAATGTTACCCAAATGACCTGCCATCTTTTTTCCTTTAAAAACTCTTCCAGGGTCTTGACACTGTCCTGTTGATCCATGAGCTCTATGTGATAGAGAATTACCATGTGTTGCATCTTGAGTTTTAAAATGATGGCGTTTGACTCCACCTTGAAAACCTTTGCCAATTGTTGTACCTGTTACGTCTACATGTTCGCCCTCTTTGAAAAGACTTAAATCTAGAGATTTACCAACTTCTAGACCTTCCATTTCTTTGTCTGTTGGTCTGAATTCTACAAGACCTTTTCCGGGAGACACTGATGCTTTTTTATAGTGACCAGATAGGGCCTTATTTATTTTAGATTCTTTCTTACTGCCATAAGAAACTTGGATAGCTTTATATCCGTCTTTTTCCAGAGTTTTAATTTGAGTAATAAGATTTGGTTGAACACTTATAACTGTGACAGGCACAGAAATACCTGTAGCATCAAAAATTCTTGTCATTCCAGCCTTTTGGCCAATCATCCCCAAACTCATTTTTTTATCCTCAAAATGACGAAAGTTAGTTATATTACAGTTTTTTACGTAAAATGTGCTGAATCTTAACATATATTCAGTTGTTTATGTATGATTTTTAAAGAAAAAAGCTAATTTAATTCAATATGAACGTCAACGCCTGCCGCTAGATCCAGCTTCATAAGTGCGTCGACCGTCTTATCAGTAGGCTCAACGATATCCATGAGCCTTTTGTGTGTTCTAATCTCATATTGATCCCTAGCATCCTTGTCCACATGTGGTGAAACTAATATAGTAAACCTCTCTTTTCTGGTAGGAAGAGGTATAGGGCCAAGCACTCTGGCTCCTGTTCTTTTCGCAGTTTCTACAATCTCCTTAGCTGAGATGTCAATTAGTTTATGATCGAAAGTTTTAAGTCTAATCCTGATTGTTTGCGCAGTTCTTTTTTTATTTTTTGAGCTAACCTTTTTGGTTTCTATGACTTTTTTTTCTGTAGTTATTGATGAGTTAAGTTTATTTGCAATACTTTTCTTAGTAGTAGATTTTTTAGTAGTGGTTTTTTTGGTTACCGCCTTTTTTGTGGTAGTTTTTTTAGTAGCTACTTTCTTTGTAGTAGTTTTTTTAGTAGCTACTTTTTTTGTAGTAGCTTTTTTTGCCGATTTCTTTTTAGCTTTTGATTTTTTCTCGGTTACCATTATGAAGCCTGCTGAATTAAAGCTTCAGCTACATTAGATGGTAATTCAGCATATTTTTTGAATTCCATTGTGTAAGTTGCTCTTCCCTGTGACATTGATCTAAGCGATGTTGAATACCCGAACATTTCTGATAGCGGTACTTCTGCCTTTACTATGTTTCCCATAATAGTATCTTCCATTCCAAGAACGATACCCCTTCTTCTGTTTAAATCTCCAGTAACATCTCCAAGATAATCTTTTGGTGTTACAGCTTCTACTGACATAACTGGTTCTAAAATAACTGCTTTTGCTTTTTTAGCACCTTCTTTAAAAGCTTGTGATCCTGCTACTTTAAATGCCACCTCACTAGAATCTACATCATGGAAAGAACCATCAAATAATGTAACTTTCACGTCAACTACAGGAAAACCTCCAATAACTCCATTTTCCATTTGTTCTACTATCCCCTTTTCAACAGGATTAATGAATTCTCGTGGAATAGCGCCACCTACTATTTCATTAACAAATTCAAAACCTTTGCCAGACTCCTGAGGTTCTAGTTTCAACCAAACATGTCCATACTGGCCTCTGCCGCCACTTTGTTTAACATATTTTGCTTCTTGCTCTATAGAAGTTTTAATGGTTTCTCTGTAAGCAACCTGCGGTTTACCTACATTAGCTTCAACAGCAAATTCTCTCTTTAATCTATCAACGATAATTTCAAGATGTAGTTCGCCCATACCCGATATTATGGTTTGGTTAGATTCTTGATCAGTGGCAACTTTAAAAGATGGATCTTCTTGAGCTAATTTACCTAAGGCAAGTCCCATTTTTTCTTGATCAGCTTTTGTTTTAGGTTCAACAGCAATTGAAATCACTGGTTCAGGAAATTCCATACGCTCTAATGTAATTATAGATTCTGGAGTACATAGCGTATCACCAGTAGTAACCTGCTTTAAACCAACGGCTGCTGCAATGTCTCCAGCTCTCACTTCTTTGACATCTTCTTTAGAATTAGCATGCATTTGAAGAATTCTACCTATTCTTTCTTTCTTTTGAGTAACTGCATTGTATACAGTATCGCCAGCCTTAAGAACTCCTGAGTAGACCCTAAAAAAGGTTAGTGAGCCAACAAATGGGTCGGTTGCAATTTTAAATGCTAAAGACGCAAATGGTTCATCATCAGACGATTTTCTCTCTCCAGGTGTTTCATCTTTATCATTTAAGATGCCTTTGATTGCTGGAACATCTACAGGGGATGGCATGAAGTTAATCACTGCATCTAACATTGCCTGTACCCCTTTATTTTTAAAAGCCGTTCCACACATAGCAAGCACAATTTCATTTGCAAGGGTTCTGGTTCTGAGACCATCGATAATCTTCTCCAACGGTAAATCACCGTTATTTAAATACTCATCCATAAGCTCTTCACTTGCTTCAGCAGCAGTTTCTAATAACTGTTCTCTTAGTTCATTTGACTTGTCAACTAAATCTGATGGAATATCTTGGGTTTCAAATTTCATGCCCATGGACTGTTCATCCCAAATAATTGCCTTCATTGTCAATAAATCAACAACACCTTTAAATGCATCTTCTGCGCCTATTGGTATTTGAAGCGCTACTGGAGATGAACCTAGTCTTGTTTTTATTTGATCGACGACTCTGAAGAAATCAGCACCCGCCCTATCCATTTTATTCACGAAAACCATTCTAGGTACTTGATATTTATTAGCTTGTCTCCAGACAGTTTCAGATTGAGGTTCAACACCACCAACTGCACAGAATACTGCAACAGCCCCATCGAGAACCCTCAAAGATCTTTCTACCTCTATAGTAAAATCAACATGTCCAGGTGTGTCTATAATATTAACCCTATGTTCATCAAATTGACTTGTACTACCTTTCCAAAAACACGTAGTCGCAGCAGATGTTATAGTAATTCCTCTTTCTTGTTCTTGCTCCATCCAATCCATAGTCGCAGCACCGTCATGCACCTCACCAATTTTATGTGACACTCCGGTATAATAGAGTATTCTCTCAGTTGTAGTTGTCTTTCCAGCGTCAATGTGGGCCATGATGCCGATATTTCTATAATTTTCTATTGGAGTTTGTCTGGACATAGTTCTACCACCTATAATGTGCAAAAGCTTTGTTTGCTTCTGCCATTTTATGCACATCTTCTCTTTTTTTAACTGCTGAGCCTTTGCCTTCACATGCATCTAATAACTCTGATGCTAATTTGTTCTTCATTGATTTTTCATTTCTCTTTTGTGCTGCATCTAATATCCATCTCATGGCTAATGATAATTTTCTTCTAGAATTAACTTCAACAGGGACTTGGTAATTTGAACCACCCACTCTTCTAGATTTTACTTCCACAGATGGACTAACATTTGCTAACGCCTTCTCCATTAATGATAATGGGTCAGATTTATTTTTAGATCCCATAATTTCTAAGGCGTCATAAATAATTTTTTCTGCAGTCCTTTTCTTACCATCAGTCATTATCATGTTTGTGAACCTAGATACAGCTGTACTGTTGAATAGCGGATCTGGTTTAAGGGATTTTTTTAAAATAATTTTTTTTCTAGGCATGATAGTTAAGCTTTAGGTTTTTTCGTCCCATATTTGGAACGACCTTGTTTTCTATTTTCCACACCTTGAGTATCAAGGCTGCCTCTGACTATATGGTATCTTACTCCAGGCAAGTCTTTTACCCTACCACCTCTAATCACTACTACCGAATGTTCTTGTAAGTTGTGTCCTTCACCACCAATGTAAGATGTAACTTCTTGGCCATTAGTTAGTTTTACTCTGGCAACTTTTCTGAGAGCTGAGTTGGGTTTTTTGGGCGTGGTTGTATAAACGCGTGTGCATACGCCTCTTCTCTGAGGGCATGAATCAAGGGCAGGCACTGTAGTTTTATAGACTTTATCGCGCCTTGGCTTTCTGACTAATTGGTTAATTGTTGTCATATTTTAATTTAATTTAATTTAATGCAAAAATTCTATTCGGACAGCATATAGCTGTCAAGCTTATAATGCAACAAACATCTGATCAAAACGTGTTTTTGATAAATTTTTGATGATAAAACATAGTTAAACCTGCTCTGTTGGCACTTCTTCATCCTTAGACTCTGATGTGACCAAGGAGTCATCTTTTGTTACCTCAGCAGGATTATCTGAAAATGCTGTCATTTCTTCAGCAAGTTCTTTTTCTATCATAGCTGTTTTATCAAATTTAGACTCATTTCTTTTTTTAGATAAACTAGTTCCGCAAGGTATTAATCTTCCAACCACAACATTCTCCTTGAGTCCTCTCAAGAAGTCTTTTTTTCCATTAACAGCCGCATCTGTTAACACTCTTGTTGTTTCTTGGAATGACGCAGCTGAGATGAATGAATTAGTAACTAGCGAAGCCTTTGTAATTCCTAACAATAATGGTCTAAAAGTTGGTAGGTTAGCATCTGGATTTGATAATTTTAAATCATCAATAATCTCCAATATATTAGTTTTCTCCATTTGTTCTCCAAGTATTAACTCAGTATCACCTGCAGATTCAACAATGACTTTTTTAAGCATCTGCCTAAGTATGACTTCAATATGTTTATCATTTATTGATACTCCTTGAAGGCGATATACATCTTGAACTTCTTTAACAATATGTTCAGCAAGTTCTGTAACACCTCTATATCGTAATATATCATGTGGATCTAATTCACCCTCAGATATGATTTCCCCTTGTTCAACCTTAGCTCCTTCAAAAACATTCAATAGCTTAGTTTTTGAGAGCATTTGTACGTGTTTTTCTTCAATACCTTCGCTATTAGTAAAGGTGATCTCTAGGCGCCTTTTGCCTTTTGTTTCTTTTCCAAATGATACGACTCCAGTTTTTTCAGCTAATTCTGCTTTATCTTTAGGAACCCTTGCTTCAAATAAATCAGCTACTCTGGGTAGCCCTCCTGTTATATCTCTTGTACCTGATGTTTCTCTTGGTGTTCTAGCAATTGTATCTCCTATGCCAACTGGTTGACCATCAGTAAGTGTAACGTTGGATCTAGATGGCAATATATAGTGGGCGGGCATACTCGAATTAGCAATGTTTAAATCTTTGCCTTTAGAGTCAACTAACTTAATAGTTGGCTTAAGATTTTTATCAAATGATACACTTGATTGGTCCTTAATTGTTATTGAAGAAATTCCTGTTAAATCATCAGTATATCGCTCATAACTTGAACCTTCTACAAAATCTTCAAATTCGACAATTCCAGCAGTTTCAGTAATAATCGGAGTTGTATATGGATCCCATGTTACGGTTGTTTGCCCCATATCCACACTTGCTCCGTCTTCTATTGTTATCACTGCTCCATATGGAATTTTGTATCTTTCCTTCTCTCGTCCACTATCATCTAATATACCTAATTCGCCAGATCTAGATACAACTACCTTATCTTTCTTAGTATTCTCAACAACATTTAAGTTGTGATATTTCACAACGCCCGAAGTTTTTACTTCTATACTATTTGCAGCTACAGATCTTGATGCGGCTCCACCTATATGGAAAGTCCTCATTGTAAGTTGAGTACCTGGTTCACCGATGGACTGAGCTGCTACTACACCTACAGCTTCTCCAGCTGATACCAGTCTACCTTTAGCTAGATCCCTCCCATAACATTTCGCACATATACCATGCCTAGTTTCACATGTTATTGCAGATCTTACCCATACCTCATCAATTGCATTTTTTTCGAGCAACGCAACATTTTTCTCATCTAAAAGCGTGCCTGCCTCAAGAATAATTTCATCTGTTCCAGGTATTAAAAGATCTTTTAAAACTGTTCTACCTAAGACTCTTTCTCTGAGTGGTTCTACTATATCGCCACCTTGAATCAATGGTTTCATTAATATTCCATTATTGGTACCACAATCATCTTCAACCACAACTAAATCTTGAGATACATCTACAAGTCTTCTTGTTAAATAACCTGAATTAGCCGTTTTAAGGGCTGTATCAGCTAACCCTTTTCGTGCACCATGAGTTGATATAAAGTATTGCATGACATCAAGCCCTTCGCGGAAATTAGCTGTAATTGGTGTTTCAATAATTGAACCATCAGGTTTTGCCATTAACCCTCTCATTCCTGATAATTGCCTTATCTGAGCTGCCGATCCACGAGCTCCAGAGTCAGCCATCATGTAAATAGAATTAAAAGATTTATGTTCTATAGACTTACCAGATGATGTTTTAGAGGTCTCTGTTCCTAATTCTCTCATCATTGCTTGAGATACCTGATCATTTGTATGGGACCAAATATCAACCACCTTATTGTATCTCTCTCCTGAAGTCAGAAGTCCTGAGTTATATTGTTTTTCAATATCTTTAACTTCCTTTTCAGCATTACCTACCATCTTAGTTTTGTCATGAGGTATAACCATGTCATTGACACCTATAGAAACTCCTGCAATAGTTGAGTATTTAAAACCAGTGTACATAATTTGATCGGCTAGCAAGACCGTTGCTTTCAGACCAGCAAGTCTATAAGAAACATCAAAAAGCTCCGATATTGCTCTTTTGTCTAAATCTTTATTGATATATGAAAATGGTATTGCTTTGGGTAATATTTCAGCAAGTACTGCTCTACCTACTGTGGTTGACACTACCTTTGGTTTTGCTGGTAAGTCATCGTCTTCGCTATCTTTTACTTCTATTCTAACTTTGATAGCTGCTTGAAGATCAACTACTTTTTGTTGATAAGCTCTATGTACTTCTTCTACATCACTGAAAATCATGCCTTCACCACGGGCATTAGGTTGTTCTCTAGACATGTAATAAATACCCAGAACTATATCTTGTGAAGGAACTATTATTGGGCTTCCATTTGATGGCGATAAAATATTGTTGCTAGATAACATTAATACTCTGGTTTCTACTTGAGCTTCCAATGATAGTGGTACATGAACAGCCATCTGATCACCATCAAAATCTGCATTAAATGCGGCACAAACCAACGGGTGTAATTGTATTGCCTTTCCTTCAATTAAGATAGGTTCAAAAGCCTGAATTCCTAATCTATGAAGTGTGGGTGCCCTGTTTAACATAACAGGATATTCTTTTATAATTTCATCTAAAATATCCCAAACCTCTTCACCTTCTTTCTCTACAACTTTTTTTGCAGCCTTTATAGTAGTAGTGATTCCGCGAAGATGTAGCTTGCCAAATATATGTGGCTTAAAAAGTTCTAAAGCCATCTTTTTAGGGATACCACATTGATGTAATCTAAGAGTTGGTCCGACAACAATAACTGATCTTCCAGAATAGTCCACCCTTTTGCCCAAAAGGTTTTGTCTGAATCTTCCGCCTTTCCCTTTAATCATGTCTGCTAGAGATTTTAATGGTCTTTTGTTAGTTCCTGTAATTGCTCTTCCTCTTCTTCCATTATCCAATAAAGCATCTACTGATTCTTGCAGCATCCTTTTTTCATTTCTTACAATTATTTCTGGAGCTTTTAGCTCTAATAATCTTTTTAATCTATTATTTCTATTAATGACCCTTCTGTATAAGTCATTTAAATCTGATGTAGCAAATCTACCGCCTTCCAACGGAACAAGTGGTCTTAAGTCTGGTGGCAAAACTGGCAAAACACTTAATATCATCCATTCTGGCTTGTTACCAGATTTGATAAATGATTCTATCAATTTTAAACGCTTGATATTTCTTTTGTTTTTAGCTTGTGATTTAGTATTAGCAATTTCATCTTTTAAGTCTTCAAATAGTTTCTTTAACTCTATCTCTTGAAGAAGCTCCATGATTGCTTCTGCACCCATTCCAACTTTTAAATCTGTTCCATATTCTTGTTGAGCTTGCTGATATGCTTCTTCTGTTAAGAGCTGTCCTTTTTCAAGAGGGGTTAAACCTCCATCTATAACTATGTAAGCTTCGAAGTAAAGTGCTTTTTCTATTTCTCTCAGCGTCATATCGAGAATCAGCCCAATTCTGGACGGCAATGATCGTAAATACCAAATGTGTGCTACAGGAGATGCAAGTTCAATATGCCCCATGCGCTCTCTTCTGACCTTAGATAATGTTACTTCAACACCACATTTTTCACATATTACTCCTCTATGTTTTAATCTTTTGTATTTACCGCATAGACATTCATAGTCTTTTACAGGACCAAATATTTTTGCACAAAATAGTCCGTCTCTTTCTGGTTTAAAAGTTCTGTAATTAATAGTTTCTGGCTTACGTACTTCTCCAAAAGACCATGATCTCATTAAGTCAGGAGATGCAAGAGAAATTTTAATATGATCAAAATTATCTTCTTTTGATGATTTCTTAAATAAATTTAGCATATCTCTCATAATTATCTCCTTAATTTTCCTTATTCTCTAAATCGAGATCAATATTAATACCTAGTGATCTTATTTCTTTTAGTAACACGTTGAATGACTCAGGCACATGTGGCTCTGTTGAATAATCACCATCAACAATATTTTTATAAATACGATTTCTTCCTGCTACGTCGTCAGACTTAACTGTTAACATCTCTTGTAATGTATGGGTGGCGCCATATGCCTGTAGTGCCCATACTTCCATCTCACCAAACCTCTGTCCACCAAATTGTGCTTTTCCACCAAGTGGTTGTTGAGTAACTAAACTATATGGGCCAGTAGATCTAGCATGCATCTTATCATCTACAAGATGATTAAGTTTTATAATATACATATAACCTATAGTAACTGGACGCTCAAACATTTCTCCAGTCCTACCATCAATTAATCTAGCTTGTCCTGTTTGTGGTAGTCCTGCAAGTTCTAACATAGATTTTATTTCTTGTTCTGAGGCCCCATCAAATACAGGTGTAGCCATAGGTACACCGCTTTTTAAATTATTAGCTAGTGTATTTATTTCATCTTCAGTGAAACCTTTTAGGTCATGTTTATCAAAACCTGGACAAGTTGAATATACTTCACTTAGATAACTTCTGATTTTTTTTGTTGGTAACTTTTCTTCCAGCATATCACCAATCTTAAACCCAATGCCTTTTGCTGCCCAACCCAGGTGTGTCTCTAAAACCTGTCCAACATTCATTCGTGATGGAACACCGAGCGGATTTAAAACCACATCTACAGGTCTGCCGTCTTCAGTATGCGGCATATCCTCAACAGGTACAATTTGAGAAATAACACCTTTGTTACCATGTCTACCAGCCATTTTATCACCAGGCTGAAGAGTTCTTTTAACAGCTAGATATACTTTAACTTTTTTTTGAATTCCCGGACCTAAATCATCATGCTGTGATATTTTTTGTGAAATCTGTTCTAAATCTTCTGAAAATCTCTCAGATAATTTATCTAATTGGTTTTGCATTGCAGCAAGTGCTATGTTTCCAGACTGAGCCTTAAGAACAAACTTAAATAAATCAGCATCGTTAACGGTATCTAAAATCAAAGATGTGACTTTCGATCCAGCTTTCGTATCAGTTGGTGATTTAGAAACTTGTTTATTTAGTAAAAGTTTTCTAGTTCGAGCATATATATTTTCTTGGTTAATACGTAGTTCATCCTCAAGGTTTTTGCGTGCAGTTTTAATAGCCTCATCTTGTATTTCAAGGGCACGCTTATCTTTTTCAATTCCTTCTCTTGTAAATACGCGGACATCTATAACAGTGCCATCCATGCCAGAAGGTACTTTTAGTGATGTATCTTTTACATCAGATGCTTTCTCTCCAAATATAGCTCTCAATAGTTTTTCTTCTGGAGTAAGCTGGCTCTCACCTTTAGGGGTCACCTTACCTACAAGTATGTCACTTGACTTAACTTCTGCTCCGACATAAACAATTCCAGAGCTATCTAATTTATTCAGAAGATTTTCACTAACATTTGGTATATCAGCAGTAATTTCTTCTGATCCTAATTTTGTATCTCTAGCAACACACTCAAGTTCTTCTATGTGTATGGATGTAAATCTATCCTCTTGCACTACTCTCTCTGAAACTAAAATAGAGTCTTCAAAGTTATACCCATTCCATGGCATGAATGCTATCAATAGATTCTGCCCTAAGGCAAGTTCACCTAAGTCTGTAGAAGGACCATCTGCTATAACATCGCCCTTTTGTATTACATCACCAGTAGATACCAAAGGCCTCTGATTGATACAAGTATTTTGATTTGTTCTTGTATATTTAGTCAAAGGATATATATCAACACCTGTGTCATCTGCATCCATCACTTCATTATCATTTACGTTAACAATAATTCTAGACGCATCGACATAGTCAACTATACCTCCACGTCTTACGGTAAAAGATGCACCGGAATCAATTGCAACAGTTTTTTCAATACCCGTCCCAACAACTGGCTTTTCAGGTTTAAGTATAGGAACAGCTTGTCTTTGCATGTTAGAACCCATAAGTGCTCTATTAGCATCGTCATGTTCAAGGAATGGAATTAGAGCAGCGGCAACCGATACTACTTGCTTAGGTGATACATCCATCAGTTGTACTTTATCCGGCGAAGAAATTGAAAACTCATTGTTATGTCTACAAGATATCAAATCACCAGTTATTTTATTATTTTTATCTAGAGGGGTATTTGCTTGTGCAATAACATACTTACTCTCTTCTATTGCGGATAACCAGTGTATTTCACTCTTGACTTTACCTTTTTCCACAACACGATAAGGGGTTTCTAAAAATCCGTAATTATTGGTTCTTGAAAATGTTGCTAGGGAGTTTATTAATCCAATATTAGGTCCCTCTGGAGTTTCAATTGGACAAACTCGTCCATAATGAGTTGGGTGAACATCTCTTACTTCAAAGCCCGCTCTTTCTCTTGTAAGCCCACCTGGCCCTAAAGCAGATATTCTTCGTTTGTGTGTTATTTCGGCTAATGGATTATTTTGATCCATAAACTGTGACAGTTGACTTGTTCCAAAAAACTCTTTTAGAGTTGCTGTTATTGGTTTAGAGTTAACAATATCTTTTGGTTGTAACTTTTCTGCAAGCTCCATGGTACTCATTCTTTCTTTAACAGCTTTTTCAACTCTAACCAAACCAACCCTAAAGACATTTTCTACCATTTCGCCAACACATTTAACTCTTCTGTTGCCTAGGTGATCTATATCATCAACAGTATCAAATCCATTGCGTATATTAATTAGAGTTTGCAATACACTTATTATATCCATGTTTGACAAAGTGCCCTCTCCTTCGGTCTCTGTTCTTCCTACTCGAGTATTGAATTTCATTCTTCCAACTGCAGATAAATCATATCTTTCGGGAGATTGAAATAAATTGGCAAACAGTTGCGCAGCAGCATCTTTTGTTGGTGGTTCACCCGGACGCATCATCCTATATATCTCTATTAATGCTTCTTCTTGAGTTGTTGTTGTATCTACATCGAGTGTATTACAAATAAATGGTCCTCGATCTAGCTCATTTGTATGTAGTATTTTAAATTTATTTAATTTCATTTCTAATATAGTTTCAACAAGCTCTTTTGTTATCTGTTGATTACAAGAAAGAATGATCTCACCTGTTTTCTTGTCTACTATATCTTCTGATATACGTTTGCCCCATAAATATTCCATAGGTACTGAGAAACTTTTCATTTTAGATTTTTTGGCAAGATCTATGTGTCTAATATTTATTCTTTTTCCTTTTGCTACAATTATTTTTTTATTATGCATAATATCAAAAGCTGCAATACTTCCTTTGAGATCGTCAAGTTTCTGTTCAATGAAGAATTTATTCTTATCTATTGTTACGGAAATGCTCTCATGAAATAAATCTAGTATTTCTTTTGAATCATAACCAAGGGCTCGAAGGATTATAGTAGAAGCTATTTTTCTTCTTCTATCTATTCTTGCAAATACAATATCCTTTTGATCAAATTCAAAGTCTAACCATGATCCACGGTAAGGGATAACTCTTGCAGAAAATAACAGTTTACCAGATGAATGGGTTTTTCCTCTATCATGATCAAAAAATACACCCGGTGATCTATGTAGTTGTGATACTACAACTCTCTCAGTACCATTAATTATAAAAGTTCCAAACTTAGTCATAATAGGCATATCTCCAAGAAATACCTCTTTATTTTCAAATATTTCAAGTTGCCCAGATGATTTTGAATCAATGTTGACTGATAATTTTAAATCTACTTTAAGTGGAACAGAATAACTCTTACCTGTGATTCTACATTCTTCTTCTGTGTATTCTTCTCTGCCTAATTTAAAACCTGTATATTCAAGTTTACAATTATTAGAATAGTCATAAATAGGGAATACAGAATTAAAAACATCATCTAAGCCTGACTTCGAGTAATCGATTTTACCATCAATATCTTTACCTAGAAACATATTATAAGATAAAACTTGTAATTCTATTAGATTAGGAATAGGTAGTACATCACCTAATTTTCCAAAATTTTTCCTTATCCTTTTTTTTGCTGTATAACTATATTTCATCAATTCTTTTCCTGGAACACGCCAAAATATTAGTAATAGATTACTAAATTATTTTTAAGTATTATGCTTTATGCAAGTAAATTATTTAAGCTCAACAGTTGCGCCTGCTTCTTCTAATTGCTTTTTAAATTCTTCTGCTTCAGCCTTTGCTACAGCTTCTTTTAGAATACATGGAGCAGCTTCAACTTTCTCTTTAGCTTCTTTTAACCCTAGGCCAGTAACTGCTCTAGCTGCTTTAATGACCGCTACCTTGTTACCGCCGAAGCTTTCAAGAGAAATATTAAATTCAGATTTTTCTTCTGCTGCTGCACCTGAATCGCCTGCTGCTGGTGCTGCTGCTGGTGCTGCTGCTGCAGCTGCTTTGACGCCAAACTTTTCTTCCATCTCAGAAATTAAGTCTACTACTTCCATCACTGTCATATTAGATATCGTATCTAATATTTTATCGTTTGTACCTGCCATCTTGTCTTCTCCTATTGGATTATATTACTAATTCTTTGATTGCTTTACTGCATCTAAAGTTCTGACCATTTTTGTTGGAACCTCATTCATCGTTGACATGAGTTTCTGTATTGGTGCCTGCATAACAGACATTAACATCGAAATCGCTTCTTCATACGTAGGTAATGAAGCTAGTTTTTTAATTTCAGATAAGTCTAACTCTTTGCCTTTGTATGCAAGTGATTTTAGTTCTATGTTCTCATGATCATCTATAAAACTCTTCACTAGCTTTGCGAATTCGCCTGGATTATCTGATGATGTAGCTAATATCTGCGGGCCATTAATTTTTTCACTTATAGATGAATACTCAGAATCATTCAGCGCCATTTTAAGCATATTATTCTTCACGATTTTAATATAAATACCTGGTGAACGAGCTATCTTTCTAAATTCATTGAGTTGATTAGCTGTGAGGCCCCTATAATCAGCTGTTAGTATTGTGTCAGCTGTACCTAAGATACCAACTACTTCTTTTACTAGATCTTTTTTTTGTTCTAAATTCAATGGCATATCAGCTTCTTCTCTCTACTGACGCTAAGTCTACCCTAATTCCGGGTCCCATTGTAGAGGATAATGTAATATTTTTCATATATTTACCCTTTGCAGTAGAAGGCTTAGCTTTTATTAAATCTTCAATCAAATATTGTATATTCTCTTCTAATTTTTGAGCCGCAAAATCAATTTTACCTACTGTCGCATGGATGATGCCTGCTTTATCTGTTTTATAGCGTATCTGGCCTTTTTTTGCATTTCCTACTGCATCAGCTACATTTTTCGTGACAGTTCCCTCTTTTGGGTTAGGCATAAGGTTTTTTGGTCCCAAAATACGTCCTAGAGCACCGAGTTTTTTCATGCATTCTGGTGTAGATATGACCACATCAGCATCTATATCTTTCTTTTGTTTCACTTCTTCTAATAAATCTTCAAACCCAACTATGTCTGCCCCGGCCTTCTTTGCTGCTGCAGCTTCTGGGCCTTCTGCAAAAACAGCCACTTTAGATGTCTTGCCTATACCGTGCGGCAGAGATGAGGAGCCCCTTACATTTTGATCGGATTTTTTTGGGTCTACACCTAAATTAATACTAATATCTACTGATTCATTAAATTTTAGTTTGGGTAGACTTTGAATTAGATTTATAGCGTCACCCAAAGCGTAGCTTTTTGGTTCAGCAACTTTTTCGTGAATTATCTTTTGTCTTTTACTTAAAGCCATTATTCCACCTCAATACCCATACTTCTAGCAGTACCAGCAATAATTTTTACTGCCTGTTCCATGTCGGCAGCATTAAGATCCCCATCCTTTTGTTTAACAATCTCTTCTAGTTGTTTTGTGGTAACTTTACCTACTTTATTACTCTGGGGAGTAGGACTCCCTTTCTCTATGCCTGCAGCCTTTTTAAGCAATATTGATGCAGGAGTTGATTTCACGACAAAATCAAACGATCTGTCTTTATAGACATTTATTACAACTGGTAAAGCCAATCCTTTTTCTACATCTTTTGTTTTATCATTAAATTGTTTGCAGAAATCTTGAATATTTAACCCATGTTGTCCTAATGCTGGGCCAACAGGCGGTGCTGGATTTGCGCTACCCGCTGGTACTTGTAACTTAACTTGTGTCTCTAACTCTTTTGCCATAATTTTAGCCTTTTTCAACCTGGGTTAATGATAATTCAATTGGAGTTGGTTTGCCAAATACTAAAACAGAAACTTTTAGTCTATTTTTCTCAAAATCCACTTTTTCTACTACGCCATTAAAATCATTAAATGGGCCATCAGTAATTCTAACAACTTCTCCAGGCTCAAACATGACTTTGGGTTTTGGTTTATCTACACCTTCTTGCATGGATTGTATTAGGCTTTCGGCCTCACTTTGCTCAAGAGGGATTGGGCGTTCACTTGTGCCTCCAACAAATCCTAAAACCTTTGGGGCACTTTTAACCATATGCCATGTGCTATCATTGAGATCCATTTTAATCATTACATATCCAGGAAAATATTTCCTTTCTGTCCTCTTTTTTTTACCTTCTTTAATCTCAAGAACCTCTTCTGTAGGAACTAATATTTCACCAAAAGAACTCTCAAGCCCTTCTCTTTTAATAGTATCTTCCAAGGTTTGTTTTACCTTATTTTCAAAACCTGAGAATGCTTGTAACACATACCATTTCATACCCATCTTAACTAACTCCATATAATGTTCCAATCGCCCAGCCTAGTAACATATCTAATAACCAAAGTAATATACCTATTATTACGACTATAACGATAACACCGAGTGCGGTTTGGGTTGTTTCTTGTTTAGTCGGCCAGGTTACTTTTTTAAGCTCTACTTTAGATTCTGTAACATATACAAATATTGTCTTTCCAAAAGTGGTTTGGTAGAGCACTAAGCTTGCTAAACCTAAAACAACAAGCAAACCTAACACCCTATAAAATAATCTAATTTCTGAAAAATAGTAGAACGCAACTATTGCAGCTAATAGCATAGATAGCGAAACTAACATCAAAGGGACATTACTACTCTCAATATTCTTTGACTCAACCATGGTAAATTTCTCTCTTTTTTTTCAGGCCAGGAGGGACTCGAACCCCCAACCTACGGTTTTGGAGACCGTCGCTCTACCAATTGAGCTACTAGCCTAATCATTCATATTCATATTAAAACATGTGACTGTCTAGATTACTCAGTTATTTTAGCAACAACCCCAGCACCAACTGTTTTACCACCTTCACGAATCGCGAATTTCAATCCTTCTTCCATTGCGATAGGTGTGATTAATTCAACTTTTATTTTTACATTATCACCAGGCATTACCATTTCAACATCTTTTGGTAATTCTATGGCTCCTGTTACATCAGTTGTTCTGAAGTAGAATTGTGGTCTGTAGTTAGCAAAGAATGGAGTATGTCTACCGCCTTCATCTTTTGATAATACATAGATTTCACATTCAAATTTTGTATGTGGTTTGACTGAACCTGGTACACATAATACTTGACCACGCTCAACTTCCTCGCGTTTAGTTCCTCTTAATAAAACTCCTACGTTATCTCCAGCTTGGCCTTTATCAAGAAGTTTCCTGAACATCTCAACACCAGTACATGTGGTTTTAGCAGTATCACGTATGCCTACAATTTCAATCTCATCGCCAACATTGACAACTCCTCTTTCTATTCTCCCTGTTACCACTGTACCTCTTCCAGATATTGAAAATACATCCTCTATAGGCATGATAAATTTTCCGTCTATAGGCCTTTCAGGCATTGGTATATGTTTATCCATAGCTTCTATTAACTTTTCAATTGATGGAACACCAATGTCAGATGTATCTCCTTCAATTGCTTTTAGAGCTGAACCAGTAATAATAGGAGTATCATCACCAGGAAAATCATATTTGTTCAATAATTCTCTAATTTCCATTTCAACCAAATCCGTAAGTTCCTTATCATCTACTTGATCTGCTTTATTTAAATAAACGACTATATGTGGAACACCTACTTGTCTTGCTAACAGTATATGTTCTCTGGTCTGTGGCATTGGACCATCTGCGGCTGAACATACCAGTACTGCTCCATCCATTTGTGCTGCACCCGTAATCATATTTTTTACATAATCTGCATGTCCTGGACAATCAACGTGAGCATAGTGCCTACTGTCTGATTCATATTCAACATGAGCAGTAGCAATCGTTATTCCTCTTTCTTTCTCCTCAGGCGCATTGTCTATTTGATCATATGCTTTTGCTTCGCCACCATGTTTTTCGCCCATCACTTTAGTTATAGCAGCCGTTAAAGTTGTTTTGCCATGGTCTACGTGGCCAATTGTACCTACGTTTACATGGTCCTTATTTCGTTCGAATTTTTCCTTTGACATTGTTAAACCCCAGTTTAGTAATTACAGTTTTCAAGTAGAGCAATGATAAACTACTTTTATCAGCAAATACACTAATATTTCACTAAAATCCAGTAATTTTTAGCCCATAACCGGATTTGAACCGGTGACCTCTTCCTTACCAAGGAAGTGCTCTACCGACTGAGCTATATGGGCAAT
>NZZP01000038.1 GCA_002698665.1 Gammaproteobacteria bacterium
ATTAAAAATATTACATCCAAGCGCAGAGATTCCAATTAAGTTAAATGAAGCACCTATAAAAGATGAAATATCTACGACGTTATACAATTTTTTTATTTTCTATATTTTCTCATACTTATTCCTCTCTATTTTGTTATTATTCTCTGGTTTAGATTTTGCAACAGCTTTTTCATCTGTAGCATCTTGTATTAATAATTTAGGTCCTGCATTTGGTGATGTAGCTTCTAGCTATTCTGATATCAATGATTTCGCAAAGTATGTATTATCATTTGCAATGATTTTAGGTAGGTTAGAAATTTTTACACTGTTGATAGTAATCACTCCTTATTTTTGGAAATTTTAAGTTATGCAAAAAAGCAAAATTTTTTTATCTAAAAAAAATCCTCTGAATATTAGTCATGATGAATGTGAAAAATTTTATTTATCATACCTTTTTCCTAATTATTGGTTTAGTTGGATTATAATTATTTTGTCATTTCCAATTTCGTTCATACCAAGATTTTTCAGAGCTTTTTTTGGTAAAATGTTAGGTTTGTTTATTTACCATACAAATCCTAAGCGAAGAAGTATTGCCTGCACAAATATTAAATTATGTTTTCCTGATATGCATCACTCTGAAATAAATAATTTAGTAGTTTCATATTTTATTCATCTAGGTCAAACAATTTTTGATTTTCCATTGCTATGGTGGAGAACGAATAAGTCTCTTCAGTCAACATGTCAAATTGTGAATTCTCATATTATTGATGAACATTTACAAAAAAATAAAGGAGTTATCCTATTAACTCCACATAGTATATCCCTAGATTTTGGAGGAAGATCTATTTCTAAGTATCCAATTATTAGTATGTACAAGCCTTTTCGCAATAGATTGTTAAATTGGTTTATTGGTAAATCTAGAAGTAAATCTTCTGATAATGTTGTAGTTTTCCCTAGGGAAAATTTTCCGTTTAAGAGAATTATAAAAGCACTTAAGAAACCCAACATTTTTTATTATGTTGGAGACGAAGATTTAGGATCTAAAAATTCGACTTTTAGTAATTTTTTTGCCGAACAAAAATCTACAATAATTACTATAGCAAAAATTGCATCATTATCTAAAGCTGTAGTTATACCGTGTATCAATCATTACTCTATCAAAGAGAATAAGTATATAACTTATATAGGAGAGCCTCTCAAAGATTTTCCTTCGGACAATGATTTGGCTAACGCGCGTAGGATAAATGAGTCTTTGGAATTATTAATCAAAAGAGATTTAACTCAGTATATGTGGAGTTTAAGAATTTTCCAGACTAGACCAGACGGGATTGATTACCCTTATAAATAATTTTCTATTACTGACATAAACCTTTGTTTAATTATCAGAAATAGATTTATAATAATTGATATGAATCTTTTTCCTGAAATTACTCCCCACAAAACGCATATTTTACAAGTAGATGATATCCATAAAATATACATTGAGCAATCAGGTCAGCCAGATGGCATACCTGTTATTTTTTTACATGGTGGACCAGGTGCAGGTATTAGCCCAAAATATCGTCAATTCTTTGACCCAAAAATTTATAATATTATTTTATTTGATCAACGCGGATCAGGTAAGTCAACCCCATATGGTTCTACAGTGAGGAATACAACACAAAATCTTATTGATGATATAAAGAAAATAATGGATTTTCTTTCTGTGCCGAAAGCCATAATTTATGGTGGCTCTTGGGGTTCAACCTTAGGGCTATTATTTGCACAAGCTCATCCTAATCTAGTCATTTCACTCGTACTAAGAGGCATTTTTTTATGTAGGAAATCTGATATTAAATGGTTTTATCAGCATGGTGCACATCAAATATATCCTGACTACTGGAATACATTTATAGAGGGGATACCGATTGATGAACGTTATGACTTACTCTCCGCATTTCATAAACGTATTCACGATAAAGACAAGAAAATTAGTCATAAATATTCTAAGTTGTGGGCAGAATGGGAAGGAAGGAGTTCTTCTTTAAAGATATCATCGTATGTTGTTAATCAATTTTCTGATGTCTCCATTTCACTTGCCAAGATGGAAACACATTATTTTATAAATGATTGCTTCATAAAAGAAAATCAGATTATTGATAATATTGAAAAGATTAGTAACATCAAGTGTAACATTGTTCATGGAAGGTATGATATAGTTTGCCCATATAAACAAGCTTATGATTTACATCAAGCATACTCATCATCAAAAATACATATTATTGATGATGCTGGTCATTCACTCTTAGAGCCGGGTATTCAGGAGAAGATTTTACAAATATTTTCTAAACCAGATGAAATCACTTAATATTTTCTTATCTCTTTATTTAATTTTTTCAATGCATCAGGAATTATTAGCTGATTCATTGCCAGATTATAAAAGGGAAAATAATATTAATGAACAAATAATTAATTTCGTTTTTGATTCAGAAATTATTAAACTTAACTCTGAATTAGAGAGAGAATTCAACTTAGTTGTAGATAAAGAAAGTTTTTCAAAATATTCAGTCTTGCTTCTACATGGTAGAGGCTTATATCCTAACGAACCTAAAGTAATGAATCCTTTGAAGTTATTTTTTCAAGATATTGGGTATAGTGTTTACTCTCCTCAACTACCAGTTTTAAGTAAAGGTGAGACATATAATGACTATCAGAAAATCTTCAAATACTCCAGTCACAGAATTCAGTCATCAATCGAATTCATTAATGAAAAAAACATTATTATTGTAGCTCATAGTTGTGGTGCACATATGCTCACTTCTTGGTTAGCTGAATTTAGTGACAAAAGAATAGTAGGATTAGTTTTATTAGGAGCAGGAGCTGTGGATAGAAATGAAAAAGTCATTCACGAGATAAACTATGAGTTACTAGATGTACCTATTATTAATATTTATGGTGAGTTCGATCATGGCTCTGTAAAGAAAAATTCTATGATGTTCAAAAAAAACTATTTATCTAAAAATGATTACTCTGCCAATATAGAAGTTGAAGGCGCTAATCATGATTATGAGGATACTGTTAATTATGTTGTAGAATACCTAAAGGAATGGCTTAAACCATTATAATATGTTATAGATAGCTTATGAAAAAACGAATAGCCAAAATAGAAAGAAAAACTAAAGAAACACAAATAAATGCTCAGCTTAATTTGGATGGCTCTGGTGAATCTAGTCTTAGTGCTGACTTACCTTTCTTGGAACATATGCTTGAGCAAGTCGCGAGACATGGAATGTTTGATATACAACTAAAGGCAAAGGGTGATTTAGAAATTGATGCTCACCACACTGTAGAAGATATAGGTATAGTGTTTGGGCAGGCTATTGAGTCAGCATTAGGGGATAAAGTTGGTATAAATAGGTTTGGGTCAGCTTATGTTCCTCTGGATGAGTCATTATCTAGAGTTGTTTTAGATTTTTCAGGTCGGCCAGGTCTTGAATATAATGTATCTTTCCCCCGATCCCATGTTGGTGACTTTGACATTGATTTGTTACAAGAATTTTTCCAAGGTTTTGTTAATCATGCAAAAGCTACTATACACATTGATAATATCAGAGGAGGTAACGCACATCATATAGCTGAGACTATATTTAAAGCGTTTGCAAAAGCTCTTAAAATGGCAGTATCAATGGATTCGAATCAATCAGACAAAGTTCCGTCAACGAAAGAATTAATCTAATGAGCGATGTTGCTATAATTGACTATGGCATGGGGAATGTTCATAGTGTACAAAAAGCATTAATTAAAATCATCGATAAACATTCTAGCGTTCGAGTAACAAATAATATCGATGTGATAAAAGATTGCTCTCATATTGTTTTTCCGGGACAAGGCGCAGCTAATGAATGCATGCAAAACATATCAAAATATTTTGGGCTTGATGAACTATCTTATCTATTTCAAAATAAACCTTTTTTAGGAATATGTATGGGTTTACAAGTTCTTATGACCTCAAGTGAAGAGAATAATAGTTGTAGATGTTTGGACATATTACCAGGTGAAGTTTTAGGTATGCAAGGCAAAATAAATAAAAATCTTAAAATACCTCATATGGGCTGGAATAAAGTAAGACAAGAAAAAGATCACCCTATATGGAATGGAATAGAAGATAACTCTTTTTTCTATTTTGTGCATAGTTATTATGTAAAGCCAACTAATGATCTAAATGTTCTATCGCTAACAGACTATGATATAAGTTTTGCCTCATCTGTTTACGACAAAAATATTGTTGCCGTACAATTTCATCCTGAAAAGAGTTCAGCTTCTGGTTTGAAGTTACTACAAAACTTTATTAACTGGAATGGAGAGTTATAGTGAAAATATTACCTGCAATAGATATAAAAGATGGTATATGCGTAAGGCTTGCTAAAGGTGATTATTCTAAGATGACAAAATATAACAATGATCCTTTGGATGTTGCAGGCGTATGGGTAAAAGAAGGTGCTGAGAATATCCATATTGTAGACTTAGATGGTGCTAGAAGTGGAGAAACAAATAACTTTTCTGTAATAAAAAAAATTCGCGAACAGTTTCCGGATATCTTCATACAGGTTGGCGGAGGAATAAGAAGTGAAGAGGATATTGAAAAGTACCTCAATATTGGAATTAATAAGTTAATTATCGGCACAAAAGCTTTGTCAGATCCTGATTTTCTAACCATGATGCCGAATAATTTAAAAGACAAATTAATTATTGATATAGCTATTAAAGACGAAAAACTTGTTGTGCATGGGTGGGAAAACTCATCATCACATAGCATCGATAGCTTCCTCGTATTTCTTGAAAATCAGAATATTCACGAAATAGTTTTTACTGATGTGAATAGAGATGGCATGTTAGATGGAATTAATTTTTTAGGGATTAAATCATTAGCTTCTAAAACTAAAATACCAGTAATAGCATCAGGCGGCATAACAAGTACAAAAGACATCCAAAAATTATCTGAAATTAGAGATATTGGAATCAGTGGAATAATTATTGGCAAAGCATTATATGAAAAAAAATTTAGATTATCAGATGCAATAAGAGTACTGAGCTGATATGTCAATTTATAAAAGAATAATACCATGTTTAGATGTTAATAATGGAAGAGTTGTAAAAGGTATAAACTTTGTCAATATCACTGATGCTGGTGATCCAGTTGAAATTGCAAAACGTTATGATTCTGAGGGTGCTGATGAAATAACTTTTTTAGATATAACTGCAACTCATGAAGCTAGAAAAACATTATTACAAACAGTAGAATCTGTTGCCAGCCAAGTTTTTATTCCATTAACTGTAGGCGGTGGCGTTACATCTTTTACTGATGTACAAGATTTATTAAATGCAGGAGCTGATAAAGTTGCTATTAATAGCGCAGCTGTGAATAATCCTGATTTAATAAATGAGGTGACAAGTAAAACTGGTAGACAATGTATAGTAGTAGCAATGGATGTTAAAAAAGTTAGCAATAATAGATGGAACGTCTTCACTCATGGTGGTAGGAAAGACTCTGGGAGAGATGCTCTAGAATGGGCTAAGGACATAACTACTCGTGGTGCAGGTGAAATTCTTTTAACTAGTATGGATAAGGATGGCACTCAATCGGGATTTGATTTAGACTTACTAAATACTATTTCATCTAATGTATCAATTCCTGTAATAGCTTCAGGAGGTGCAGGTACGCTAGATCACCTCGAAGAAGCAATTACTAAAGGTAAAGCGGATGCAGTATTAGCTGCAAGCATATTTCACTACTCGAAATACTCTATAGTTCAAGCAAAACAGTATCTCAAAAAGAAGGGAGTTTTAGTGCGTTCTTAAGTATTTGTGCTAATCTATCATTATGATGAAAGAGAATTGTGTAAATATATTAGAAAAGCTTGATCAAATATTAAGAGACAGAAAGAAAGAAAAGCCTGAAAACTCTTATGTATCATCATTATATGAAAAAGGTAATGTTTATGTTAATGAAAAGATACTTGAAGAAGCAAATGAGTATATTGAAGCTACAATGAATGAAAATAAGAAACATATAGTTCATGAAGCAGCTGATTTATGGTTTCATACTCTTGTGTCCTTGTCTTTAAATGGGATATCATCGAATGATATTCTCGAGGAACTAGAGATGAGGTTCGGGGTTTCAGGAATAGATGAAAAAAAACTAAGAAATAAATGAGGTTATAGTATGTTAAGCGGTATATCACCATGGTCAATATTACTGATACTAATAATAGTAGTCGTGCTATTTGGTACTAAAAAATTACGTAATGTTGGCGCAGACTTAGGTTCTGCGATTAAAAGTTTTAAAAAATCTTCAAGAGATGAAGATACGACCAATAAAACTGTTTCTAGTAAAAGTAATACCAAAGAAGACAAGTAGACCCTATGTTTGATATAGGTTTTTGGGAATTATTTTTAATCTTTTTACTCCTACTCTTTGTTGTAGGCCCAGAGAGATTGCCTGTAGTTGCTGGCCATTTTGGCAAGTGGTTCGGAAAATTACAACGTTATTTCTTCGAAGTCAAAGATTCTTTGCAAAGAGAAACTCAGGAACCTGTTAATGAGATTGATAAATTATTAGATGATCAAGAGTCTTCAATGAATAGAATCCAAAAAGAAATAGATATAAAAAAGAAGGAAACTAAAAAATAATGGGTTCTAATGAAGAATTAAAATCACCTTATAAAGCCCTTATACCGCATTTTAAAGAACTTAAGGTTAGAATATCAAAATCATTATTATTTATATTAGTGATATTCATATTTTTATTTCCATTTTCAGATATTATTTACCAGCAACTAGCAGAGCCACTAATTTCCCGATTACCATCAGATAGTTCAATGATTGCGATAGATGTTGCGTCACCTTTTTTCATCCCTTTCAAACTAGTGCTAATTTTATCCATATTTATATCAATACCTTATTTGTTATATCACCTATGGATGTTTACAGCACCGGGTCTATATGAGAAAGAAAAAAAATTAGTTTTACCTGTTTTAGTATCAAGTAGCCTTTTATTTTATCTAGGTGCTGCTTTTGCATATTTTGTAGTCTTTCCATTAATTTTTGCTTTTTTTATTAGTATTGCACCGGATGGAATTGCTGTAATGACAGATATTAGCAGGTATCTTGATTTTGTTATCACTCTTTTTTTCGCCTTTGGCTTTGCATTTGAAGTTCCAGTTATAACAGTGATCTTAGTTTTGACAAATGTCAGCACAACTGCTAGCTTATCTAAAAAAAGACCATATGTTATTGTAGGTGCTTTTGTGATTGGGATGTTGCTTACACCTCCTGATGTCATTTCACAAACATTGCTAGCAGTCCCAATATGGTTGCTTTTTGAATTAGGTATAGTTTTTTCTAAAATTATTACCAAGAAAAAAAATAGTATTATTAAAGATAAAATTCATGATGATATTAGTAATGATACTTAGATGAGGAACTGAAAATGGAAAGAAAAATTTGGTTTGTCCGACACGCTCAGTCTGAATATAATAAAAAAAAAATTTTCACAGGTTGGCATGATCCAGAACTAACAGAACATGGCATACACAAAGCTCACGATCTCAAAGAAGAATTATATGACATCAAATTTGATTATGCGTTTTCTTCTCCACTAAAACGAGCTCATAGTACCGCAAAAATTCTTGTAGATGAAGTAGAAATAGTTGTAGATGATAGGCTTAAAGAGAGAAGCTATGGGGATTGGTCTGCGCTAAGCAAGCAAGAGGTTAAAGAAATGGTAGGTGAAGAAAATTATTATGCAGCAAGGAGAGGTTGGGAGTCGCATCCACCGAACGGTGAAAGCCTTAAAGATGTAAGCATAAGAGTGAAGCCATTTATTGATGACTTACCAGATAATGGAAATATACTTGTGGTTTCACACGGAAATACAATAAGAGCAATATCTGTATTATTTGGTATTAACACGGTTGATAATGTCAATTCTTTTGAAATTAAGGTAGGTACAGTCTTAAAGGTGTAAAAGCCAGATAACTGGCTTCTACATCTACGAAGGAGGTATATTAGTATATTATTATATATTTATACTTTTGTCAAGATTCAAATCTTCAATGACTTAATCTTATTTAAGATAGATGACCACAGCATAAATCTTGAATCAATTGCTATAATTGCAGCGTCAACTGCTTCCATATGTTTTTGTGGATCATTGTCAATAGCTTGATCTAACAATTGAATTGATAAAGGACCATGTCTATTAGAATCAATGTCAATATGTCTTTCCAAATAGAGTTGTAGTTTTTCAGTCTTTGTAGTTTCCTTAATTTGATTCATTAATGATAAAAACATAGTAGGAAGGGTTGTCTCACGTCCATATGTAAAAAGAGAGGCAGTTATATGAAATTTTTTAAGTGCTAATAAATTAAATGTAGTAGTTAAAAAATCTGCACTTCCATTAGGTATATTTAGATTCCTAAAATCTAAATTATCATTGAAATTAGTTTTGATTAGTATTTTAATATAATTTGTATTTGCCCCAATTTCCTCCATTGCTTGAATGTATAAATCAAAATGAGATAAATACTTATCATCCCCGATTAAATCTGATTCTTCTGCTAATACTATTTCATTTATTAATCTAGTCACCCCATTAGTTGTAAACTTATTGGGTTTCCATGGGAAACCTGACGGACAGACGATATTTTGCAAAGCTTTTAATATAGACATAAAATCCCAAACTGCAAAAACATGGTGTTCCATTAATATTATTAATGCATTTGGTTTTTTTAAGATATTAGAATTAAGCAGTGGATGTTTTTTTAATTTATCTATCTTTAATTGTAATAAGTTTTTTTTTAATTCTAAATCTTCCATAATTAAATAATTCTTAGTTACTTTATCCTTCTGAGCTTATTTCTTTCCCATATTTAATATTTAAGCATTAATGTCATTTATGATTTTAGAAGTTTCTTAAGATGTTTTTCTCTTGCTTTACATTTCTTAGTACAATTATTTTTTCTACACTTTTTTGAGCAATATATTTTCTTAGTCATATCTTATTTCCTTATAATGATTAAGTGGGCCCGGGAGGACTCGAACCTCCGACCAATGGATTATGAGTCCACTGCTCTAACCAACTGAGCTACAGGCCCTATAATTATTCTCCAAATAATTTAAAACGTCTTTTTTTAATATATTTTTGATGGTACTCTTCAGCTATCCAAAAATTACCGCCTTGTTCAAGAGCAGTTACAATCTTATTGTTAAATTTTGTTTTATTCAATTCTTTTATTTTATTTTGTGCTGATAGTTTTTGAAAATTATCTTGATAAAATATTGCTGATCTATATTGAGACCCAAAGTCAGGGCCTTGTCTATTCATCGTTGTTGGATTATGTATGTCAAAAAAAATATTCAAGAGTTCATTATAGCTAATAGACTCTTCATCATAAAAAAGTCTCACTGCTTCCGCATGATTAGTATTACCTGTACAAACCATTTCGTAGGTTGGATTTTTAACACCCCCACCTATATAGCCTACTTCAGTATTTATAACACCAGAGATAGAGCTAAACTTTTCTTCGATTCCCCAGAAGCAACCTGCTGCAAATATGGCTATTTTAGTCATTGTCCAGAAAACTTTTGAGATTATGTGCTCTTGATGGATGCCTAAGTTTTCTCAAGGCTTTAGCTTCAATTTGCCTAATACGTTCTCTTGTTACATCAAATTGCTTGCCCACCTCTTCTAATGTATGATCAGTATTCATGTCAATGCCAAACCTCATTCTTAATACTTTTGCCTCTCTTGGTGTAAGACTAGATAGTATTTCTCTAGTAGAATCAGATAAGCCTGTATTTATAGTCTCGTCTAATGGTTTCTCAGCATTTTCATCTTCTATGAAATCACCTAGATGTGAATCTTCATCATCTCCTACTGGAGACTCCATTGATATAGGTTCTTTAGCAATTTTCAGCACTCTGCGTATTTTATCTTCAGGCATTTCCATGTGGATTGCTAGTTCCTCAGGAGTAGCTTCTTTGCCATTTTCCTGGAGAAGTTTACGTTGTATTCTATTTAACTTATTTATAGTCTCAATCATATGCACCGGAATTCTTATTGTTCTTGCTTGGTCAGCAATTGATCTTGTTATAGCCTGTCTTATCCACCAAGTTGCATAAGTTGAAAATTTATACCCTCTTCGATACTCAAATTTATCCACTGCTTTCATGAGACCTATATTCCCTTCTTGTATTAAATCTAAAAATTGAAGCCCTCTGTTTGTATATTTTTTTGCTATTGAAATTACAAGTCTTAAATTAGCTTCCACCATTTCTTTCTTAGCATTTCTCTCCTTAAGTTCGCCTATTCTTCTGTCTTTATTAATTTTTTTTATCTCAGAGACAGATATGTCTTGATCCTCTTCGATGGCTTTTAGTTTTCTTTGATATTTACTTAATTGGTTCTTAGCAAGATCTCTCTCATTATCATCAAGCTTGCTATCATTGATATATTTCTCTACAAAATCAAGTTCATGATAATTATCTTTAAGTTCAGCCATCATGACTTTTTTGGGTATTCCTATAGTATTCATACAAATTTTTAATATTTCCCTTTCATATTTTGATATGAGATTTGTTATATTTTCTATTCTACTTGTCAGCTTCTCTTTAAACAATGAGGTAAATTTGAAATTCCCTGTCTTATCTTTTATCTCATCAAATACTTTTTTATACCTTTCGTCCTTATTTTTCTTATAGGTACTATACTCTAAATACAATCCTGAAATTTCATTCACACCTGCTATCACCATTTCTTTATCTGGTGAATTATCTATGACTTCTTCTTCAGTATCTTCTACTTCTTCAGAATCTGCATCCGTCATTTTGAGATCATTATCTGTTTCATCTTCTGTCTGGTCTTTCTCTAATTTTTCTTCTGCCATCTTTAATATATTTGGGCTATTTACTGGAAGTTGATCGCTTCTAAATTCTTTATCTGTATCAGCTTTTATATCAAGAATATAATCAGAAATAAGTGAATCTGTTTCATCTTCATTTTCTATATCTTGAAAAATTTGAGTAAAAAAAGCTGCTGACTCTGGAAATCTCTGTATTGCTTTATAAATCAACTTTTGCCCTTCCTCTATTTTCTTTGCTATTACAATTTCTCCTGCCCTATTTAGTAGTTCAACTGTTCCCATTTCTCTCATATACATTCTGACAGGATCTGAAGTTCTGCCAAATTCCTCATCTAAACTTGATAGAACTTCTACCGCTTCATCCTCAGTGATATCGTTATCTTCATCATCAGTAATCTCATCGTCATTTAAAATAGGTTCATCAGTAGCTTCTTTTGCAGATTCTACAACCTTTATTTTTAAGTCTGTAATGAGTTTTGTGATTTGTTCTATTTGTGTTGAATCAAATTGGTTATCAGGGAGCAAGTCATTTATTGCAGAAACCGTTAGATATCCTTGTTTTCTGCCAGTCTCTATGAGATCTTTTATTTCTTTCTGTTTGCTCTTTGAGAGATTTGAATTAGCCATATGATACTAAGTTGATTAAAAATGATGTATTATATCATCATTACTAATGTATTAAACATATAAATGGGCTCACTATTTATATAATAAAGGTACTTTGAGGGTTATTCAATTATTTAAAATGGCAGAATTATCAACACCAGTCTGTGATTTTGGCCAAAAGGCTCATGATTTTAGCTTAAAGGGCACTGACGACCGAATTTGGGCGATGGCTGATTGTGCTGGTAAAAAAGGTTTATTAGTGATGTTTATATGTAATCATTGTCCTTATGTGAAAGCATTATTAGAAAAACTTGTTGTTGAGACGGATGTATTGGCAATGAAAGGAATAGGGTGTGTTGCTATTAACCCAAATGATTACATATCTTTTCCAGAAGATTCGTTTGATAATATGAAAAAAGTATCTAAGAAACATGGTTTTGGTTTCCCTTATCTGATTGATGATAGCCAAGAAGTTGCAAAAATGTTTGGTTCAGTTTGTACACCTGATTTCTTTGGATATAATGCTAAGCTTGAATTACAGTATAGAGGCAGATTTGATGATCGGGGTATGAAAACTATCAATAATCCAAATCAAAGTGATTTATTTAAAGCCATGTTTGAGATTTCTAGAACTGGTTCAGGCCCTTTGGAACAAAAANCTAGTATTGGTTGCTCAATAAAATGGAGAAAATAATTTTAAATTTTATGTTAAATGAATAAAAGAACATTATCTAACGCAATAAGATTTCTAAGTTTAGATGCAGTTGAATCTGCAAAATCTGGACATCCAGGAGCTCCCATGGGGATGGCTGATATTGCTTTAGTATTATGGTCTAAACATTTAAAACATAATCCTGGAAACCCTAAATGGTTAGACAGAGACAGGTTTGTCTTATCTAACGGCCATGGGTCAATGTTGTTATACTCTTTACTCCATTTGAGCGGGTATGCCCTGACTATAAATGATATTAAAAAATTTAGACAATTACATTCGATAACACCTGGGCATCCAGAATGTGACATCACTCCTGGCGTAGAAACTACAACTGGCCCCTTAGGCCAAGGTTTAGCTAACGCGGTTGGTATGGCAATTTCTGAGAAATCTCTCGGTAAAGAGTTCAATAGACATGATTGTAAGATTATTAATCATTTTACTTACGCATTTGTTGGGGATGGATGCCTCATGGAAGGTGTTTCACATGAGGTATGTTCACTTGCAGGAACTCTTGGTCTAAATAAATTGATAGTAATCTATGATATGAATAACATATCGATAGATGGCCACACATCTTTGGCATTCACAGAGAATATAAAAAAGAGATTTGAGTCTTATGGCTGGAATGTCCTTGATAATGTTGATGGGCATGATTTTAATAAAATAGATAAAGCATTGAAATCTGCAAAAAATGAATCTAGTAAACCTACATTAATTTGTATGAAAACTATTATTGGATATGGCGCTCCAAATAAAAAAGGCACTAGCAGTGTACATGGCGCACCTCTAGGACCAGAAGAGGTAAAACTAACTAGAGAATATTTAAAATGGCCTTACAAACCATTCCACGTGCCAAAAGAAATTTATAAAGAATGGGATTTCAAAAAGAAAGGACAGCAGCTTGAGGAGAAATGGAGAAAGAAATTCACACAATATAAAAAGTTATATCCAAAACTTCATAAAGAGTTGAGTAGGAGGATTCAGAATAAATTACCATCGGGCATAGATCGTACGTTAACTAAGATGATAAAAACAAATAATAAGTCTATGGCGACTAGAAAGTCTTCACAAGTAACATTAGAAAATATTGGTCCGCTCTTACCAGAGTTAATTGGTGGTTCTGCAGATTTGAAAGAATCAAATTTAGTTTTTTGGCAAGAATCTAAAGCTATTTCAAAAAAAGATTTTACCGGAAAATATATTCATTATGGTGTAAGGGAATTTGGAATGTCTGCCATAAGTAATGGTATATCTTTACATGGCGGTTTACGACCGTATGCAAGTACATTTCTAATATTCTCAGAGTATGCAAAAAATGCAATAAGAATGTCCGCTATAATGCATCAACCTGTAATATATGTATTTACTCATGATTCCATAGGTCTAGGCGAAGATGGTCCAACACATCAAGCAATAGAACAGATGGCAAGTTTGAGATTAATCCCGGGTATGAGTGTTTGGAGGCCAGCAGACTTATCCGAAACTGCTGTTGCTTGGAAATCTGGTTTAATTAAAGATAATGGACCTACCTCTTTAATTTTGTCTAGACAAACACTTCCTGAAATTAAGAGAAGTGTACGACAATTCCGTGATATTTCAAAAGGCGGATATGTTATTTATAATCCAGAAGCTAATGTTGACTTAGTACTGTTAACATCAGGATCTGAGTTGCACTTATGTATAGAATCTGCAAAAATGCTCGATAAAGAAGGGCTAAATGTTCGAGTAGTATCCATGCCTTGCATGGAAGAATTTAACTCTCAATCCAATTCTTATAAATCGAAAGTTTTATTAAAAGATTCAGTACCAAAATTAGTTGTGGAAGCTGGAGTGGGTGATAGCTGGGACAAATATCTTTCATCTACATGCGATAAAATTGTAATGAATACTTTTGGTGTATCAGCGCCTGGAGGTGATGCGCTAGCTCATTTTGGATTTACTGCTAAAAATATTATAAAACGTGTCAAAAAACTAATAAAAAACACTAGGAGATAATTATGTCAATAAATGTTGCAATTAATGGATTTGGAAGAATTGGAAGAAATGTCTTAAGAGCTAACTATGATCGTTTAAATACGAATGATATTAAAATTATCGCAATAAATGATTTAGGTGATGCTAACATAAATGCTCATCTTTTAAAATATGACACTGCGCATGGTAATTTTTCGAAGAACGTAGAAGTTAAAAATAATAAGATTATTATAGATTCAAAAGATGAATTAGAAGTTCTTAGTGAGAAGGACCCATCAAAACTACCTTGGAAAGAAATGAACATAGATGTTGTTATGGAATGCACAGGTTTTTTTACCTCTAAAAAACAAGCCATGGGTCACATAAATGCTGGAGCTAAAAAAGTTTTAATATCAGCTCCTGGGAAGGATGTAGATGCCACCGTTGTTTATGGTGTTAATCATGATATTCTAAGTAGCGATCACAGAATTGTTTCAAATGCTTCTTGTACGACTAATTGTTTAGCAACTTTAATTAAAAATATACATGAGGAGCTTAAAATAGAAAATGGCATAATGACAACAATTCATTCATATACTAATGATCAAGTATTAACAGATGTGTATCATAGTGACTTGAGGCGTGCTAGGTCAGCCACTCAGTCAATGATTCCCGCTAAAACTGGAGCAGCTTCTGCAGTAGGTTTAGTAATGCCAGATTTAAATGGAAAGCTAGATGGATTTGCCATAAGAGTGCCAACTATAAATGTATCAATGGTAGATTTATCATTTAATATCTCTAAAAAGTCTTCTATTGATGAAATTAATAGCATCATTAAAACTGCGTCAGAAACAAATTTATCTGGCATATTAGGATATAATTCTGAACCATTAGTTTCTGTTGATTTTAACCACTCTGCTTATTCTTCAGTTTATGATGAAAGTTTAACTCGTATTATGAATGATAAGTTTTTTAAAATATGCTCTTGGTATGACAATGAATGGGGATTTTCAAATAGAATGTTAGATGTTGCAAAAATTCTCGCAAATAGCTAATGCCAAAACTTTTAACAAATTCAAATATTGAAGACAAAAAAGTTTTATTACGTTTAGATCTAAATGTCCCAATTTATAAAAATAAGATACTTAGCGATTTTAGAATTATTAAATGCATCCCCACCATTAATTATCTCCTTGAAAGGAATAACAAAATTATAATTCTTTCACATATTGGTAGGCCTGATGAGGGAGTATATGATAAAAATTTCAGCTTGATTAATGTAAATAGTTATCTAGAAAAAAAATTAAAAGCTAAAATACCATTTTTAAAAAACTGGATAAGTGGCGTTAGCTTCACAGACTCAAATATTGTCATGTGTGAGAATGTAAGATTTTGTAAAGGAGAAAGTTCAAATGATGCTAAACTTTCAGAAAAAATTTCTAATCTAGGGGATATATTTGTTTTTGATGCATTCGGCGTTTCACATAGAAAGTCATCATCTACCTATGGAATATCAAATTACTTAGAAACATTCGCTGGGCCCCTCCTTGAAAATGAAATATACAGTGCCAATAAGTTTATTAACTCCAGCAAAAGACCTATAGGCACAATCATTTCAGGCGCTAAAGTATCAACTAAATTAAAAATAATAAAAAGATTATTAGACAAATCTGATTATATAATTATAGGTGGCGGTATACTAAATACTTTTTTGCTAGCAATGGATTACAATGTTGGGAAATCATTGATAGAACCAAATTATTTAGACGAAGCAAGAAATATTATTAATGACGAACGATTTTCAAAAGTAATCTTACCCGTGGATGTTATAGTATCGAATAACTCAGAGCTGGATAACCCTAAAACTAAGTTGATTAATATGGTACAATCTGATGATAAAATACTCGACATAGGTAAGAAAACTATTGATAGATATTCTGAAATAATAGCTAAATCCCATTCAATATTCTGGAATGGACCATTAGGTTTATTAGAGAAGAATCCTTATGACAATGGCACTAAAGAGATTGCAAAAATAATTGCTAACTCAGATATCTATTCAATTGTTGGTGGTGGAGATACTATACCTATTATTGAGCATATGAATCTTGAGGAAAAATTTACTAATTTATCTACAGGTGGGGGCTCTTTGCTAAAATACATTGAGGGAGATGAATTACCAATTCTTAAAAAGTTGGAGTTCTATTAATAATGAGAAAAAGAACTAAAATAATTGCAACAATAGGGCCTTCAACTTCATCATCAAGGATAATATCAACTTTGATTAAAGAAGGTACTGATGTATTCAGAATTAATCTATCACATACAACCATAGAGGATACATCAAATCTTATTAATTTACTGAAACAGACATCAAAGAAATTAAAAAGACCGGTCGCCACTATGGTAGATCTTCAGGGTCAAAAAATTAGAATAATGAGTTTTAGGTCTAAAAAATTCGTTAACCTTAGAGCTGGAGATGATTTTGTTCTAGATACATCACTAAAGCCTGATTCAGGCACTCAAAAAACAGTTGGGTTAACAAACAAAAGTATTATAAGGCATCTGGATGTTGGTGATGAATTACTCTTGAGTGATGCACTAATCAAACTTGAGGTTAAAGATATATCGAACGGAAAGATTTTTTGTAGAATTCTAAGAGGCGGAAAACTCAAACCATATCAAGGTATTAATAAAAAAGGTGGTGGAATAACTATGCAGGGTATAACTGCCAAGGATAAAAAAGATCTTAAATCTCTTATGAGTCTTGATATTGACTATATTGCTGTATCCTTTGTTAAAAATGATTCTGATATCCGCGAAGTGAAAAAGATTGTGGGTAAAAAACCCCTAGGAATTATAGCTAAAATTGAGAGAAGTGAAGCTTTAGAAAATATTGATGCTATCGCAAAAATCAGTGATGGATTACTTGTTGCAAGAGGTGATTTAGGTGTAGAGATAGGAATAGAGCAATTGCCAGCTGTCCAGGAAATGTTAGTAAGTAAAGCAATTTCATATAATAAGATTGTTATAGTGGCCACACAAATGATGGAATCAATGATTCATAGCAGAGTGCCAACCAGGGCCGAGGTGTTTGATGTCGCTAATGCGGTAACATCCGGGGTTGACGCTATAATGCTTTCTGCTGAAACCGCGATAGGAAAATATCCTGTTGATGTTATACAAGAAGCATGTAGGATTTGTGAGATAGCCGAAAAAACTAACCGTAAAACAAAAAAAATTACTCAAAAAAATGATAGTTTCATATCTGTTGATCAAACAATAGCAATGTCAGCAGTTTATGCAGCTGGAAAGTCTAACATTAAGGCCATTGCTGCTTTGACAGAAACTGGTTCTACCCCACTATGGATGTCTAGGATTCAGTCCACTATACCCATTTATGCTATGACTAAAAATGATAGAACTAGTAGGCGAATTTGTCTTCTTAAAGGAGTATATTCAATAAAACTAGAACAGATTGAATATATTCATGCAAAAGCAAATCAGCAAGTCATAGATTTGATGTTGGAAAAAGGAGCAGTGAAAAAAGGTGATTTTGTGATAATAACTAAAGGTGATTTAATGGGTACAAGTGGAGGAACAAATGCTCTTAAAATTGTCGAAGTTGGAAACTTAATTGAGGTATAGTAAAATTAATTTCTAGAATAATGGAGTGAAAATGAATAAAGAAGTTCTTATATCGACCGCAGAAAAAATGATGAGTAAACCTAAAGGGATTTTGGCTATGGACGAAAGTTCACCAACTTGTGCAAAACGATTCGCAGCATTAGATATTCCTGATAGCGAAGATAATAGAAGACGTTATAGGGAGCTTATTGTAACAACTCCAAATTTATCTAATTATATAAGTGGCGCTATACTATTTGACGAGACATTTCATCAAAAAATGAGTTCTGGTGAATACTTTAGGGAGTATTTAAAGGAAAATGACATATTACCAGGAATAAAAGTAGATACTGGTGCAAAGGACTTTTCTAATCATATTGACGAAAAAATCACTGAAGGTTTAGATGGGCTCAGAGATAGGCTCATTAACTATATGTCTCTAGGAGCAAAGTTTTGTAAATGGAGAGCTGTTATTACCATCAGTTCAAATATACCAAGTGAAGCTTGTATATTAAGTAACTGTAACTCGCTTGCAAGATATGCATCATTATGTCAGGAAAATAATCTTGTGCCTATTGTTGAGCCAGAAGTATTAATTAATGGCAGTCATTCAATTGAGGATTGTGACAGTATCACAAGAAAGACTCTTAAATGTCTATTTGAACAACTTGATCTTATGAATATCTTTTTGCCAGGCACAATTTTAAAGCCTAGCATGGTGATTTCTGGCGATAAAAACTCATCTAGAGCAGATTTTCACAAAGTTGCTACTATGACAATAGATTGTCTTAAATCAGTTTGCCCAAAAGATTTGGGAGGGATTGCTTTTCTTTCTGGTGGTCAGTCTGATGAGGAGGCAACACAACATCTTAGTTTAATGAACAAAGAATACACAGATCTTCCATGGAGAGTAACTTTTTCTTACGCTAGAGCTATTCAGCAATCTGCGCTAAATACATGGCGAGGTGATGATGCAAACACTTCTCGGGCTCAAGATATTCTATCAAACCGAGCAAAACTATGCTCTGAAGCTTCTATTGGTAATTAATACGTTTTCAAAAATTAATTATTTTTAAGATTTTATTAAAGGCTGATAAGTTATTTTTGCCTTTAATTACCTGAACTATAGGAATTCTAATCAAAGATGATATTTCCTTTAAGTTATCCATACCTTTTGGCTGCTTGGTATTTATTCTATTAAGGACTACAACACTCGTTTTGATTCTGTATTTTTTGAGCATTTCAAGACTCAATAATACATTATTGATTACCCCTATTTCATCTTTAGCAACTAAAACAACAGGGCATCTAATTTTTTTTATTAAATCAATATTTAGACCATCACTTGATATTGGCGAGCATAGCCCACCAGCTCCTTCTATAAAGAGATTAGCTTTTTTGGGTAGTAAATTTAGCTTGTCTATATAGTTTTTAATTTTTATATTTTTTCTGGCTATTTTGATTGCCATGTTTGGCGATATCGGTTGTCTAAACCTATATGGATTAATTAAATCAATATTAATTTGTCCTTTAAGTATTTTATAATATTTATATGCATCTGAAGGTTGTAATCCCTCTTTCGTAATTTTGCATCCAGTTTCTATTGGTTTAAAAGGTATAACGCTTAATTGTTTTTTTACACATAGAGAAAGTAAGTTCTCCGTGATATATGTTTTACCAACTTCGGTATTAGTCCCACTCATAAATATCTTTTTATAGACCATCTACATTGTCGGTTATTAATTTATAAGCAAGTTTATATCTTTCCATAATCTCATTTTTGATATTAGCAGGCAATACTATTTGTTGACTATCCCAATTAATGGACAATAGATAATCTCTAAAAAACTGTTTATCAAATGAATTATGGTCTATATGATTTTTATCTATATCATACAACCAAAATCTTGAACAATCAGGAGTGAAAACTTCATCAATTAATATTAGATTATCTTCTGAATCTATACCAAACTCAAATTTTGTATCAGCAATAATAATCCCTCTTTTTTTAGCATAGTCATAAGCATATTCATAAAGTAATAAACTTTTAGATATTACACGATCCGCAAGGTTTTTCCCTATAATGTCATACATCTTTTCAATACTAATATTTTCGTCCTTACTGCCGATTCTTGCTTTAGTAGAAGGAGTAAATATTGGCTGATTTAACATGTCATACTGCTGATATTCTTTGTTTATAAGTTTACCATTAATTTCTTTTGAATCTTTATAGCTTTTCCACGCTGAGCCTGACAAATGTCCTCTGACAATTGCTTCAATAGGAATAACTTCCGTTTTTTTAACCAGCATAGATCTATCAACAATATCACTAGCAACATTTATCGAGCTATCTTCAATAATATGATTATCTAAAATATGTCTAGTTTTACGAAACCAAAATTCTGACATTTTTGTTAGCAGCTCACCTTTGCCAGGTATTTCGTCCTCAAATACAAAATCAAATGCCGAGATTCTGTCTGTTGTTACAATTAATAACCTGTCTGATGCATAGTCATAGATATTTCTTACTTTACCTTTATGAATAAGATTATATTTACTAAGCGATTCATCAAGGGCATTCATTTTATTTTATTTGAGACAGATAATCGGAGAATCTAGTTTTATTTGTTGCAAATTTTTCCTCAGCTTTTTTGGCCAATTCCTCAACAGCACCTAAATTATCTTTGTTGTCACCGACAATAATAAAACCTACCATCCCAAGAACATAATGAGGTGTACATTTGTAACCATAAACTCCTTCCTTGTCAAATGTAACTTCTATCTCCTCATTCATCTTTCCATTCCAACCTGTAGAGCCACTTGGTATCATGCCATCAATTGAGGCACTATTATGGCCTGGATTTGAATTTAACCATTTCACTGTGTCGCCAGGCATTATCTTTAAAACAGCAGGTTCAAATACCATCATCTCTCCCTTATTTGAGCTCCACATCTTTACCTGATGCTCCGCAGCAAAAAGACTATTGCTTATAATAAAAGATAATGTGGCTACCAAAATATTGTATTTAATCATTTTCTTACTCCATTAATTATGAATATATAATATCATGAAATTATAATATTATTAATTTCTCTGTTAACATATGTATATCAGAAATTTGAGTCCAAGATGAAAGATTTTAAAATAGCACCATCAATACTATCTGCAGATTTCTCCAAACTTGGAGAGGATATAGATAATGTATTAGATGCTGGAGCAGATATAATCCATTTCGATGTCATGGATAATCATTATGTACCAAATTTGACTTTCGGGCCATTAATCTGTGAGAGCCTAAGAAATTACGGAATTAAGGCCCCTATTGATGTTCACCTCATGATAAAGCCTGTTGATAGAATTATCCCTGACTTTGCAAAAGCGGGTGCAAATTATATAACTTTTCACCCAGAAGCTAGTGATCATATTGATCGCACAATTAATCTTATCAGGGAAAATGGATGTAAGCCTGGTGTTGTATTAAATCCTGCTACTCCTGTTAGTTGCTTAGAACAAGTATTAGATAATCTAGACATGATTTTATTAATGTCAGTGAACCCTGGGTTTGCAGGTCAAAAATTTATTGAAAAAACATATGAAAAAATTAGTATTGTGCGACAACTAATTGATGATTCAGATAATGATATTAGGCTGGAAGTCGATGGTGGAATAAACCTTGATAATATAGCTAGAGTTGCTAAATCTGGCGCTGATACATTTGTAGCTGGGTCTGCAATATTTAATACAGATAACTATAAAGAAACCATTAAAAAAATGAGACTGGCTCTCAGTAATTTAAACTAGATTATTGAGTAATGAGAGAGAAAGAGTTTAAAGAATATATTTCAAAAGGATATAATCTCATTGCTATATCAGAAACCATAGATGACCCCGGGCATGATATACTTAATATTTATCAAGCTTTATCAGATTGTTCAAAATCCTACTTACTTGAATCTTTGGAGGGAGATAAAAAATGGAGCCGATATACAATAGTAGGGTTACCATCGCAAAATTTCATAGATATCTACGATAAAAACATTAAAGTATATAAAGAAAATAAATTAGATGAAGATTTTACAGTAAATAACCCTATTTCTTGGATTGAAGAATATCAAAAAAAATTTGTTGTGTTACAAGATAGAAAATTACCTGAATTTCAAGGAGGTTTAGTTGGGTTTTTTGGGTTTGATGCAGTTAGTCATTTTGAAAAATCTATTAAACCATCTAACCAAGATGATTCAATGAAAACACCTGATATAAGTTTACTTATTTCGAGAGAGCTTTTGATTTTTGATAAACTTAAACGAAAAGTACATTTAGTAGTATATGCTGAGGATAGTATTGAAAGCTTTAATCTTGCTAAAAGTAAACTTAGTACACTTAAGCAAGCAATATGCGAGCCTATTGTAATTAAAAAAAATAAGAATATTTCAAATAATGATTCACCTTTGAAAATTAATTATCATTTTCCGAAGGAAAAATTCATTTCAGCAGTGGGAAAAATTAAAAATTACATTTTTAAAGGCGATGTTATGCAAGTGGTACTATCGCAGAGAATGTCCATTGAATTTAAAGAAGACCCCTTCGATTTCTATAAGGAACTTAGAGAGTTAAATCCATCTCCATATATGTATTATTTAAATATGGGAGATTATCATATTGTAGGATCCTCTCCTGAGATTCTCGTACGTTTAGAAAATAATATTATAACTGTTAGGCCAATAGCAGGGACTAGACCAAGAGGCAAAGACACTGAATCTGATAAACTCTTAGAGATAGAATTATTAAATGACCCAAAGGAGAAAGCCGAGCATCTAATGTTAATTGACCTTGGAAGAAATGATATTGGCAGAGTATCAAAAGTGGGTACTGTGAATTTAACTGATCAAATGATTATAGAGAAGTATTCTCATGTTATGCATATGGTGTCTAATGTTGTTGGAGAAATTATGGATGGGTTGACAATGTCTGATGTTATTAAAGCTACATTTCCGGCTGGTACTGTTTCTGGTGCTCCAAAAATTAGAGCAGTAGAAATTATTTATGAGTTAGAATTAATTAAAAGAGGTATCTATGCTGGCGCCATTGGGTATTTAGGCTGGAATGGGAACTTGGATACAGCAATAGCTATTAGAACTTGTGTTATAAAAAATGGTATATTAAATATTCAATGTGGTGCAGGTATAGTAAACGACTCTATACCAGAATTAGAATGGGAAGAAACAATAAATAAAAGCAAAGCAATTTTGCAGGCCTATAAAAACTTGAGGAAAATGAAATGATTTTAATGATAGATAATTATGATTCTTTCACCTATAACATTGTGCAATATCTTGGCGAACTAGGTGCTAGACTTATTATCAAGAGAAATGATGAAATAAGCATCGATGAGATACGAAAATTAAATCCTGAGAAAATAATTATATCACCAGGTCCATGTACTCCTAATGAAGCGGGGATATCGGTTGATGTAATTAAAAATTTTTATGATAAAAAGCCAATACTTGGAATTTGTTTGGGTCATCAAAGTATAGGCCAAGCTTTTGGGTGTAGAATTATAAATTCTAAGCAAATTATGCATGGAAAGACATCTAAAATTTCACATGATTCTAGTGAAATGTACATAGATGTATCCAATCCTTTTGATGCAACACGCTATCATTCTCTAGCAATAGATGAAACATCACTTGTTACATGTCTAAAAATTACAGCTTGGACAGGAAACGATGGAGAGAGGGAAATCATGGGAATACGACATAAAAATTATCCTGTTTTTGGACTTCAATTTCACCCAGAATCAATCTTAACTGTTTCAGGGCATCAGCTACTTAAGAATTTTTTGGAAGTATAGTGTGATTAATTCGTTATTAGACAAATTGAAAGCTAATAAAAAATTATCTATATCTGAATGTGTAGATTTTGTTGAACTAGTTTTTGGAGGATCTGTTGATTCAAATACTATAACAGATATTCTTTTACTTATTAATAAAAATGGTTTTGGGTCAGATGAACTTACAGGTTTTGCAACAGCCATGAGAAATGCTTCGCAAAAAGTAATTACGACTAATGATGTTGTTGATAATTGCGGTACAGGTGGTGATGGACTCCAAACATTTAATGTATCAACTACTGCTTCTTTGATTGCATCTAGTTGTGGTGTCTGTGTTGCAAAACATGGTAATAAAGCTGTTACGAGTAAATCAGGTAGCGCTGATTTACTTGAATTTGCCGGTGTAAATTTAGAGATTACGCCTGAACAAGTCTCGGCTTGTTTATCAGAGTTGAGTTTCGGGTTCATGTTTGCGCCATTACATCATTCTTCTATGAGATTTGTTGCATCTTCAAGAAAAGATATATCACCACAAAAGACTATATTTAATTTACTCGGCCCACTAACAAATCCTGCTGGTGCAAAAAGACAGCTTATAGGTGTATATTCAAAAAAGTTCATGCGGCCTATGGCAGAGACACTTATTAATCTTGGAACTTCAAGAGCTATGATAGTACATTCATTTGATGGATTGGATGAAATTAGTATTTTTGATAAGACATATGTCTTAGAGGTTGATGATGGCAATATTAAAGAATATGTAATTGATCCAGAAAATTACTTTTCTTCTAAATATAAATTATCGGATATTGTTGTTAATGACGTAGAATCTAGTTTATCGATGACAAAAGAAGTATTTAAAGAGAAAAATATTCCTGCAAAAAATATCGCTATCATTAATGCTGCTGCAATTATATATATCTCAGGAATAGTTTCAACGCTTGACGAAGGAATAAAAATATCAGAAGAGTCTATCAGTAGTGGTAAAGTTACTAATAAACTTGATGACTTAATAACTTTTACAAACAATTTTAAAAATGCTTGATGATATTATAAAAAATAAGATTAAAGAAATTGACTTACTTAGAGAGTCTCAAAAGTTGAGTTTTGATGAAGCATGTAATCTCAAATATTCCAAGAGGAGTTTTATTGGGGCGCTTCAATCAAAAATTAATGATGGCAAGAATGCTATCATAGCTGAAATTAAACGATGTTCACCCAGCAAGGGATATCTGAACAAGAATTTAAATATTGAGAATATGGCAGATATTTATGAAAAATCTGATGCATCATGCATATCTGTTTTAACTGATTCTAAATTTTTTAAAGGCTCAATAGATGATCTAATTGTTATAAAACAAAAAACTAATCTACCTGTACTTCGCAAAGATTTTATATTGGATGAGTCTCAGTTAATTCAATCGTGTATGATTGGTTCAGACTGCATCCTACTTATAATTGCCTGTCTTTCAGAAAATCAATTTTCAAACCTCCTAGAAAAATCTAAAATTCTAGGTCTTGATGTCCTTGTCGAGGTACATGATGAAAACGAACTTAAGTTGGCACTTAAATATAAATGTAATTTGATAGGAATCAACAACAGAAATCTTGCTACTTTTGAAGTTAATCTTGATACTAGCAAGAAGTTGGCCCGACTAGTAGATACACGCAATACATTAATTGTTAGTGAAAGTGGTATAGACAATAAAGGAACCATAGATGACCTCAATAAGAATGGTATTAAGACTTTTTTAATTGGTGAAAGCCTGATAGTATCTCCATCACCCGGTGATTTATTGAAAAGCTTGGTTGGTTGATTATGATTAAAACATTAGGTATAAGACATGTAGCACTGAAAGTTAAGCACTTTGAGGAGTGCCTAGATTTTTATACTCATATAGTGGGTATGAAAATAGATTGGCAACCAGATAATGAAAATGTTTACTTATCTAATGGAATAGATAATTTAGCCCTACATCTTGACTCTGGTATTGATTTATCATCTAAAGATAATAGGCTGGATCACTTTGGTATTATGTTGCTCAAAAAAGATGATGTAGATAATTGGTATGAATTTATAAAGTCAAAAAACATTAAAATTTTTAAAGAAATACAGGATCATAGAGACGAATCAAGAAGCTTTTATTGTTATGATCCTGATTTCAACGTCCTTCAATTCATTTGGCACCCTACTTTAAGCAAGTGACTTCAACTAAGATAAATAATGTTAGTTCGACAATAATTTTTAATTGTTATGAGGGTTTTTATCTAGCATCCAAAAATAATCAAGATAAAGTCAAACTACATGAAGAAATTAATCAAAAATATAATAAAAATAATCTACTAGAAATAGCTAAGAAGATATCGTACTGTATACATACTGAAATATTAAACATATCAAGTCACAGCTTCGAACCTTATGGGGAAAGCGCCTCATTACTAATTCAGGCAGATTTATCACTATATAACTCTGCAACATTACATTTAAAAGAAAGTCACATAACATTTCATACATATATTGAGGACATACTTGAAGATTTTATAGTTGTGAGACTAGAATTTCATATCTCCTCATGTTCTGAAGCTAATGTATTTGATTCAATTTCAATTTTATTTAATTCAAAATACTCACTTTCACCTGACATAGCCACAATTGATTATTTAAGGCGTGGCGCAAAGTATGGTCATGATAAAAATGATATAATTCACGATACACATGATATTTCGGATACTAATTTTAATGGAAAGTATGATATCTACAAAACTTCACCATCTATAAATACGAAAAATGTTGTTGCGATAATTAAAAAAAATTTATTAATCGACAAACTCAAGAATATTAATAATTTTTTGAGTGATGCGCATATTTTAGATTATAGGGATTTCCTCATAAAAAGTTATACTGAAAACATATAATAGATAGCATATATGATTTAATCATCGCAAAAAATTTATACATGGTATGTTATTTTTTTCATTATCTTCGATAGTATATCCATAGAATTTCTTATACTATCTGGCAATTTTTTCGATCCAATATCTTTGGCTGTCTTCCTATGTTTCTCCTCATCAACTGCAATCTTTTTCAGAATTTTTTTACTTTTATAATCTTTTTCTGGAAGCATATTAATAGACTCATCAAGATGTATTTTTACTTGTCTTTCAGTCTCTTCAATAAACCCTAACTGCCATGATTTCTCATTTCTCGCAGCTATTACACCTAATGTAAATGAGGCTAAATACCATACAGGGTTAAATATTGTTCTCTTGCCATTAAGTTCATTCAATCTGGAGTTGCACATACTAAGATGAGTTTTTTCTTCTTTACAAATTGAATATAATTTCTCTTTAACCTTGGTATTTTTAGTAAATGCAGCCTGACCTCTATATAGTCCTTGTGCGCATACTTCTCCCATATGGTTGACTCGCATAAGAGATTCTGATTTTTTTGCATCCTTTTGATCTAATTCTATACGTACATCTTCTGATGTGTCACAGACTGATTCATGATTATAAATACAATCGAGAGCGTATTCTATCTCATTAAGCAGACTATCAAGATGTGTTTCATTCTTTGGCTTCATATAGATATTTAAACATTTTACTAAAATGCAATAAATGATTATTTCCACAAATTGCTTGTATACAGGCTATCTTATGCGTAGAATCATGAATATTATTATCTAGAGTAAAATTTATGACAAACAAAGATTGGTACATAATCGATGCTAAAGAAGCTGTTTTAGGTAGACTAGCGACGAAAGTTGCTACTGTTTTAAAAGGCAAGCATAAACCAACATATCAACCTCATGTTGATAATGGTGATTATATAGTAGTAATTAATGCTGAAAGCATAAGGGTTACAGGTAATAAATTGGAAGACAAGGTTTATTACAGACACACTGGATATGTTGGAAATATGAAAAAGACAAATCTATCTAAAATGATGTCTAAAGACCCCTCCTTTGTTATCTTAAATGCAGTTAAAGGAATGTTACCAAAAAACCCACTTGGCAGGAGCATGTTAAAAAAACTCAAGATTTATAATAACGAGCAACATAACCATGCAGCTCAAAAACCGAAGAAAATAGAGATATAGATATGCATAAAGCTTACGGTACAGGTAGAAGAAAAACATCTAGTGCAAGAGTGTATTTACATGAAGGCACGGGTCAAATAACTATTAACTCTCGCGATGTTGATAACTTTGTTCAGTCTAAAGCACTAAAATCATATCTGATGGCACCACTTGAAAAATCACAACTAGATAAGAAGCTAGACTTAAGGATTTGTGTCGCTGGTGGAGGTCCAAGCGGCCAGGTAGGAGCTATTGTACACGGCCTCACGAGAGCACTTATAAAGTATCAGAGTGATTTGCTTCCTATGTTGAGAAGAGAAGGGTTTGTTACTAGAGATGCAAGGAAAGTTGAAAGAAAGAAAGTTGGCCTAAGAAAAGCAAGAAAAGCAACACAGTTTTCAAAGAGATAATTATATTTTTTCTATTCCTTTATCTGAAGATATTAAAAGGTCATCAGCAGGTCTAATTGCAAACAAACCATTTGTAACTACTCCAGGCAGATTATTGATTGATTTTTCGAGTTTGATTGGCTCTGTAATATTTAAATTATGAACATCTAAAATAATATTTCCATTATCAGTAATAAAGCTTTCCCTTAACACTGGCCTTCCTCCTAGCTTAATAAGTTCTAGAGCAAGAATACTTGAAGCAACATCTATCACTTCTATGGGCAGAGGAAAATTACCTAATTTACTCACAAATTTACTATCATCAATCATACATACAAACCTATCACTTGATTGAGCTAAAATCTTTTCTCGTGTCAGAGCCCCACCACCACCTTTTATGAGTTGTTTAAGACTGTTTGATTCATCTGCTCCATCAATATAGATTGGTATTCTGCCAGCCTCTTTGAGACTAATAACTCTTATGTTTTTAGACATCAATAATTTGCTGGATGATTCTGAAGCTGAGACGACAGCGTCTATTTTTGATTTTATTTTACTGAGTTGCTCAATAAAACAATTTACTGTGGTTCCGGAGCCTACTCCAAGTATGCAACCACTTTCTATATATTGAAGTGCTTCTTCAGCGACTTTCATTTTTTTTTCATTCTGATTCATCTAAATTAGGTTTTTTGGTTCTATTATATTACTATATCCTGTTATTATACATTATACGTAGGTATTTAATGACAGAAAAAAAGATTACATCAGTATATAAAAAAATCGAAGCATCTAGTGTGTATGATGTTGCCCTCAAATCACCTTTAGACTACGCTAAGAACCTTTCTAAGAGACTATCAAATCAAATCTATATCAAAAGAGACGATCTCCAACCTGTTTTTTCCTTTAAACTCAGAGGAGCTTACAACAAGATATGCAAATTAAAGAAAAATAAAAATATATCATCAATCATTGCAGCATCTGCTGGGAATCATGCGCAGGGTGTTGCTCTTTCAGCATCTAAATTAAATTTAAGAGCGATTATTGTTATGCCTATTACTACTCCTAAAATAAAAGTTGATGCAGTAAAGGCATTAAAGGCAAATGTTATTTTACATGGTGACTCTTATGATGATGCCTATACATTTGCAAAGACAAAGGCGAATCAGGAAGGCTTAGAGTTTATTCACCCATATGATGATTTAGATGTAATTGCTGGGCAAGGGACAATTGCTAAAGAAATTTTAGACCAACTTAATCATAAACCTGATTATGTCTTTGTCCCAGTGGGAGGAGGTGGTTTATTAGCAGGTATAGTTTCATACTTTGTTAAAAAAAGCCCCCATACGAAAATTATTGCTGTAGAACCTCTGGATTCTGACTGTTTTAATCAAGCATATAAGACTGGCAAACGGGTGAAATTAAAAAATGTTGGTATTTTTGCTGATGGTGTGGCGGTAAAACAAATTGGTAAACATGCTTTTGATATATCAAAGGATCATGTAGCATCAACATTACTTGTATCCACCGATGAAATATGCGCTGGCATCAAGGATTTATATAATGAAACAAGAACAATTGCTGAGCCCGCAGGAGCGCTTTCCATCGCAGGTATAAAGAAATTTATCAAGACTTATAAGATCAAAAATAAATCATTTATTTCATTATTTTGTGGTGCAAATATGAATTTTGATAGACTTAGACATGTTTCAGAGCGTTCTGAACTTGGAGAATTAAATGAAATGCTCATAGGTGTAACAATTCCTGAAAAACCTGGAAGTTTTAAACATTTTTGTTCATTAATTGGTAAAAAGTCAATTACTGAATTTAACTATAGATATTCTGATTCTAAGAATGCCCATGTTTTTGCAGGCATTAAACTTGATAATGGTCTTAAAGATAAAAAAACTATTATAAATAAACTTAAATCTAATCAATTTAACGTCATTGATCTTACAAATAATGAGATGGCCAAGTTACATATCAGACATATGGTTGGTGGTGTATCTAATTCCTCTCACAGTGAGAGAATTTTTCGATTCATCTTTCCAGAAAGGCCGGGTGGTTTATTAAATTTTCTTAACTCTATTGGAAGTAGATGGAATATAAGCCTTTTTCATTATAGAAACCATGGCGCAGATTTTGGAAGAGTACTTGTAGGTATCCAAATTGAAGACAAAGATGTTAACTTGTTACTCAAGCACTTAAATAAGCTTAATTATGAGTTTTTTGAGGAAACTTATAACAAATCTTACCATCTTTTTTTAAGTTAAAAAAAGGCCCTAAATAGGGCCTTTTAGTCTGTATAGTATACTAGTAGTTTTACCAGTTATACTATTTGCTTAAGAATAGCTACTATCTTCTACGCCTAGCAGTTTTTCTTTTAGCTTTTCTCTTAGTGGCTTTCTTCTTCTTAGCTACCTTTCTTTTAGCTTTTTTCTTGGTTGCTTTCTTTTTAGCAGCCTTTCTACGAGTAGTCGTTGCTTTTTTCTTAGCTACTTTTCTCTTAGAAGCTTTTTTTCTAGTTACTTTAGTTTTTCTCTTAGCAACTTTTCTTTTTGCTTTCTTCTTTGCTACCATAACTGTTTCCCTCCGCAGTGTTGGTGATATTTTAAGTTTATTTAGTTAAATTTAATAAAACAAGTTATTTTTTGTTGTTTTTAGCATTATTTAATATTTTTTTTATAAATATTTGCTTTTTTTTATTTATTTTTCTTTTTTTTGCATTTTTTCGTACATTATTTATTCAATTGATAAAATAAACTCCCAATTCTTTTTTGAAACTTCTGTTATTGATAGTCTGTTACCTCTTTGTACCACTCTCATGTCTTCAAGTTTTTTATGTTCCTTCAATTCTGTTAACGTTATAACTCTTTTCATTTTTCTTTTATATTTTACATCTACCATTAACCATGTAGGTTTCTCTTTACTACTCTTAATATCATAATATTTAGCTTTCTTATCAAACGCTGTATGGTCAGGATATGCTTCCTTGTGAATTGTCATTAATCCATATATTCCAGGTGTTTCACAATTAGAATGATAAAAAAAAGCTAAATCACCTTTCTTCATATCATCTCTAATCATGTTCCTTACTTGATAATTTCTGATACCATCCCATGGTTCTATTACATCTTTTTTAAGATCGTCGATACTATAATCCTCTGGTTCATTTTTCATGAGCCAGAATTTCATTCATCAACCCTGTAGCCATCAATTGTTTCTTGAAGTGCATTTAATTCATCAGTGACTTTTGAGTATTCATTAAGCTCATCTTCTTGACTTATGTATAGACTAACTAGATTAAGAGCAGCCATTACAGCAATCTTATCTTTCGTCATAGCAGGTGAATCTTTTTTAATTTCTGCCATTTTGGAATCGAGTAAAGCAGCTGATTTTTGAAGTAATTCTACCTGTGTATCATCACATTTAATTTTATACTCTTGTTCAAGGACAGATATTGTAATTTGCTCTTCTGACATACCTATGGATTATCAATATTTCTAATTCTTTCTATCACTGATTCTATTTGTTGGCGTGCTGCCTCATTTTTCTTAACTAATTCAGCTTTTTCTGAGACCAAACTGGCTTGCTGCTTCTGCAAGAGACTATTTTCAATTTTAATCTTACTCATTTCTTCTTTAATGTTGATTATTGATAATCTGAGTGATTCTATTTGTTCGCTAAGTTTTGTCATATATTGTCTTAAAATAAATTTAATTTATAGAGTCAATTATTTTGATTTCTATTATACTTAATTTATCTAACTAATGATCAATTAATAACAATCAAAGAGTCAAACGGAATCGTTGGAATAAATTTTGCTACATCTTTTCTAAGAAAAGATGGTAGAATGATACCTGAAACATCTTTAGATATTATAACTGATCATTTAGAACATCTATTGAATTTTCTTGGTGAAAATAATATTGCTTTAGGATCAGATTATGATGGGGCCATAACCCCAA
>NZZP01000039.1 GCA_002698665.1 Gammaproteobacteria bacterium
ACCCTCGATAGAGTTTAAACCCTATAACACCTTAGCAGGGTGCCGCTTTCAACCACTCAGCCACTTCTCCAATAAATACACTCAGTTAGTTTTTATTAGATTTAATATCGATTGATTCATCACTTTGAATCTTATCGAAAATTTCTTCCCTGTGCACGACTACATTTTTTGGTGCATTTATTCCAAGTCTTATTTGGCTACCTTTGACACCTAAAACTACAATTTTAGTATCATCACCTACCATTAAAGCTTCTCCGACTCTTCTTGTCAGTATAAGCATGACATCCCCCTCCTTATCGTTAAGTTAGATAATAATAAAATTAATCAATTTCATTTTTTATCTAACTTAAATTCATTATGTAACGCCTTTACAGCTATTTCTAGGTTTTTTTGATCTATTACCACGGATATCTTGATCTCAGATGTTGAAATCATACGTATATTCACTTTATTTTTAGCTAAACACTTAAACATTTTGCTAGCAATACCAGCATGAGACCTCATGCCTACTCCAACAATAGATACTTTAACAATGTTGCTTTTGGAAATAACGCTTTGGTACATCATTGATTTTCTATTTTTTTCAATGACTTGTAGAGCTTTTTTCAGTGTATTTCTGCTAACAGTGAACGTAAAATCAGCTAACCCATCTGATCCAACATTTTGCACTATCATATCTACCTCAATTTTAGCATCACCAATTGGGCCAAGAATCTTGCCAGCAACTCCCGGTTGATCCTTTACTCCTTTAATCATTATTTCTGCCTCATCCTTGGTAAAAGCAATGCCAGATATTAACGCTCCTTCCATTTTGTTCTCCTCTTTTTTAATTAAAGTACCTGTACCTGCATTGTGAGCATGCAAAACCCTTAGAGGCACACTATATTTACTTGCAAACTCAACAGACCTTAATTGTAACACCTTTGAGCCAAGGCCTGACATTTCTAACATCTCTTCATAGGTTAAAATATCTAATTTTCTTGCTTTGTCAAAAACCCGAGGATCAGTAGTATAAACACCATCAACATCAGTGTAAATTTGGCACTCTTTAGCTTTGAGAGCAGCAGCTAATGCAACTGCAGTAGTATCTGAACCACCTCTTCCTAATGTTGTTATATTATTTTTACTATCTATGCCTTGAAATCCAGCCACAATTACAACATTTTTTTTTCTAAATTCACTTTGAATATTTTTAACATTGATTTTTGTGATCCTTGCTGACATATGCGAGGAATCTGTTTGTATTCCAGCTTGCCACCCAGTAAAAGATACTGAGTCTATTCCCATGTTATTAAGTATAATTGACAACAGGGACACACTTACTTGCTCACCAGAGGATAGCAACATATCGTAATCTCTTGGATTTGGTGCTTTACATATTTTTTCACTCAGCGCCTCAAGTTTGTCTGTCGAATTTCCCATGGCAGATAAAACTATTAATAGATTATTATTTCTTGCCTCCTCAACCAAGTTAGATGCTATTTTTTTAAGTTTCTGGACACTAGAAACCGAGGTGCCACCAAATTTTTTTACAATAATAGTCATTTTTAATCCAATAATGTTTTTAAATAATCAATAATTTTATCTACTGATTGTCCATGAACTGCAGAAGTACCAAAAGTTTCACTACCGCCGCCTTTGGATTTAAATTGTTCATTTATCTGAGTTATAATTTGTTTGGCATTATAACTATGTTTACATTGTTTGGAAACACCCACATAGCAATTAATTTGTTTGTTTTCATCCTTCATGAAAACAGATATGGAGTTCTTATTTTTAGTTTTGACTAAATCAGATAAAATCTTGATCTGGTCTATCGTAAGGTCTGCACAATCTTTGAGATACATTACTGTTTTATATCTAGTGCTTTCTGTAAATTTTAATTGATTATAGTATAAACTAATATAATTTTTATTAAGACGATCCATTGATGCTGAATGTGATGTATAACCTGATTTAAGTGATAAGATTTTTTCATGGAGCTGGTTGAGTGGACTATTTAACTCATTAGAAAGTTTTTTCATTTCATCATATATGCTCTGATAAGAATGAAAAGCCTTCTCTCCTGTGACAGCTTCTATTCTTCTAACGCCGGTAGAAACACTAGTTTCATTTAGTACTTTAAATAATCTTATTTGGGAAGTATTATCAATATGTGTCCCTCCGCATAATTCCATAGATTTAGTTCCTATATTGACCACTCTTACTTCATCAGAATATTTTTCATCAAAGAATGCTAATGCTCCATTTTTAATTGCATCTTTGTAAGACAAATTTTTTTCACTTGTATTTTTTTGTAAGGTGATTTCAAGAGAAATAATGGTTTCAATTTTACGTATTTCATCCAGGGTAAGCGGTTTATTATGTGAAAAATCAAATCTAAGATATTCATCAGTAACAAGCGATCCTTTTTGCTCAACATGACCCCCTAATACATCTCTCAGGGCTTGGTTAAGAAGATGTGTTGATGAGTGGTTAATTGCAATCTTATCTCTACGGATAGTATCTATCTCAAGTCTTACTTGATCACCAACTGAAATTGAACCGGAAGTTATTTTAACAGCATGGAGTATCACATTATTGATTTTTTGAACATTTCTTACTTCTATATTTACTGTATCATTACTTATAGTACCTATATCAGATATTTGTCCACCACCTTCAGGATAAAAGGGCGTGTCTTCAACTACTATTAATAGCTCGCTATTTGGCTTCTTATACATTTCGATAGGTTTATTATCTGCATAAAGCCCAATAACTTTTGATGATAATTCAGAAGCACTATAGCCAGAAAAATTAGATTTTAGACTAGAATCTATGAATGAGCTATCTTTTATTTCAAAATTACTGGATTGTCTACTCAACTCTTTTTGTTTTGACATTAAATTATTAAAACTATTCATGTCTAACTTTAATTTTTTTTCTATCGCAATTTCTTGTATTATTTCAGAGGGAAATCCATAAGTATCATATAATTTAAAGATATTTTCTCCTGTAAGCTCATTTCGACTTCTTGTTAGTTTTTCAATTAAATCCAACCCTCTGCTTAAAGTATTTAAGTAATTTTCTTCTTCTAGTTTTAACGTATCCTGAATTAAATCTTTTTTCTGTATTAAATTGATATAAGTATTACCCATAGTTTTACTTAATACTTCAGAACATGTATGTATAAAAGGCTCTTGAATTCCTGCATTATATAAAAATCTTGTTGCTCTTCTAATTATCCTCCTTAATACATAACCTCTTCCTTCGTTGGAAGGGATTATTCCATCTGAAATTAGAAAACAAGCAGATCTACAGTGATCCATTATAATTTTTTTGATTGTATAGTTAATATTTTTTGTATTGAGACTTTTGTCTAAATACTTTTCTAAATCTGCAAACAATGAAGTCTTGAAATTATCTGACTTACCTTCGACAACTGCATGTATTCGTTCAAGCCCCATCCCAGTATCAACACATTTTTTTGGCAGGTCATTTAAAGCATTATTTATATCTCTATTGTATTGAGTAAACACAAGATTCCATATTTCAATAAATCTATCGCCTGTATCTCCTTTTGAAGGGATAGATCCTTTAAGCTCTTCTCCTAAATCATAAAATATTTCACTACATGGGCCGCATGGACCAGTGTTGCCCATTTGCCAAAAATTATCTTTATCACCTAGATACCATAGTTTGTCAGAATCTAAGCCTATTTTTTTTAACCAAATATTTGCAGCATCAGCGTCATCTTTATGCACAGAAACATACAATCTCTCTTTATCTAATTTAAGCTCATTTATTAAAAAACCCCATGCCAGTGTAATAGCCTCTTCTTTGAAGTAATCACCAAAACTAAAATTACCTAACATCTCAAAAAATGAGTGATGTCTGTTAGTATACCCTATGTTTTCCAAATCATTATGTTTCCCTCCTGCTCTTACGCATTTTTGACAGGTTACTATTTTTTTATTTTTAGGTTTTTGTAAGCCTAAGAAAATGTCTTTAAATTGAACCATGCCAGAATTTGTAAACAATAGCGTCTTATCAGAGGCAGGTATTAACGAACTAGACTCTATGTGTTCATGATTTTGTTTTTTAAAATAATCTATAAAAGCTAATCTGATATCCATCACTTCCAATACTCGTTGATTGCGTTAATTATGATATTAATAGTAAAGCCTCGTTGCGATAGAAATTGTTGCTGTTTTTGCTTTTGTTCTTGTTCGCTCATATTTTTTTTTATAGTTTTCTTTTTTAGAGCTTTCGTTGCGGATTGTACCCAATCATCATCTGAAATCTTAGATAGAGCTGTTTGAATTGTTTGCGAATCTACCCCTTTTAATTTTAATGATGCCTTGATAAAAGAAGGCCCTTTGCCATTATTATATTTGGATCTAATAAATGTTTCTGTATATCTCTGATCCGAAAGAAGATTATTAGTACTGAATTCAAGTAAACATTGGTCTATTAGTGTTTGATCAAAATCTTTTCTGATTAATTTTTCAAAAATTTCTAGCCTCGAGTGTTCCCTCATGCTGAGATATCTTGAAATAGAATTTTTTATATCATCAATTTGATTCTTGCTCATCTTTGCCATTAGTCATAGATTGTTCGCTATCGACAGCCTTGCTATTATCACCATCAATCATATTTCTAATTTTAGCTTCTATCTCTTGAGCAATATCAGGATTATCTTTGAGAAATATTCTAGAGTTGTCCTTACCTTGACCAATTCTATCTTTACCATAGCTATACCAGGCCCCGGCTTTCTCTATGAAATTATATTTTACACCAAGATCAATTAATTCAGCCTCTTTTGAGACTCCTTCTCCGTACATTATATCAAATTCAGCAATTCTAAATGGCGGTGCAACTTTATTTTTGACGATTTTAACTCTTGTTTCATTGCCAACTATCTCATCCCCTTTTTTAATAGCACCTATCCTTCTAATATCTAATCTAACTGAAGAATAAAACTTCAATGCATTCCCGCCTGTTGTAGTTTCAGGGCTACCAAACATAACTCCAATTTTCATACGAATTTGGTTGATGAAAATTACCAAAGTATTTGATTTCTTTATATTTGCAGATAATTTTCTTAAAGCCTGTGACATTAATCTCGCTTGCAATCCCATATGAGAATCACCCATATCCCCATCTATCTCTGCTTTAGGTGTTAAGGCGGCAACAGAGTCTACAACAATCGTATTCACTGCACCTGATCTAACGAGAGTATCTGTAATTTCCAAGGCCTGCTCTCCAGAGTCAGGCTGGGATAATAATAAGTTATCTATATTCACGCCTAAATTTTCTGCATATTTTGGATCTAAAGCGTGTTCAGCGTCTATAAACGCTGCTGTTCCTCCCTCTTTTTGAGTTTCCGCAATTACCTGAAGGGTCATTGTAGTCTTTCCTGATGACTCTGGACCATATATTTCTACAACCCTTCCTTTAGGTAGTCCACCAATACCAAGAGCAGTATCAAGAGTTAATGAACCAGTTGAGACTGCTTCTATATCTGGATATAAGGACCCCTCTCCAAGTTTCATGAGAGCCCCCTTCCCATGATCTTTTTCAATTTGGCCTATTGCCAATTCCAATGCTTTAAGTTTATTTTCATCCATAGGTGTTTGAGCCTCATTTTATTAAAAGTAATATAAGATATGATATCAATTAAAGGCTGTTAATGAAATCATATAAATTCATTATTGCATATTTTGCTGCTGCCTCTCTATTCTCTTGTCTATTTCCAATCAATTTTGTATTAGAACACTTTATCTTATGATTATTTCCAATAGCTATCCAAACTGTGCCAATAGCCTTATCAGTAGGGTCAGATTCTGGACCCATAATCCCTGAAATAGCAATCCCTATAGTATTGTATGAATTTCGAACAATGAGACTACTACACATTTCGGAAACAACTTCTTTTGATACAGCACCATGACTCTTTAATGTTTCAGATTTGACATTAAGGTACCTCATTTTTGATTCATTGGAGTAGGATACAATAGAAAAACTAAAGAATTTGGACGATCCTGGTAAGTCTGTTAAATATTTAGATATCAAGCCTCCAGTGCATGATTCAGCAACAGCAATATAAACGTTCTTTGCCAGCGCAGTACTCTTTATACTATCTATGGTGTCTGATATATTATTCATTTAAATACTATGATAAGTTAAACTAATATGTTTGTTAACAACTAATACAGAAGTCATGCTAAAATGAAAAAAATAAATAAAGTTATATTATTTACTCATGAAAAATATCAAAAAAATAAAGATATTTTAAAGTTAAGACAGTGTCTTAAAAGAAAAGGCATTGCAAATGATGTTCTTATTCAAACATCTTCTCATACCAAAGCATTAAGCAATTCAAAAACTGTTAATACGAAAAAATTAGATAAATCCTTATTGAGTTCAAGTTGCTTAATTATTGTATTTGGAGGCGATGGATTATTCCTAACTGCCTCTAAAATTGCATATTCATATAATATGCCGATACTTGGTGTAAATTTTGGCAAGATAGGGTTTTTAGCAGATGTAGATAAAAAAGACATTATGAAAAAAATCACTGAGGTTCTAGATGGTAATTACATAATTGATAAAAGAATTCTTATTAGTTCAAAAATTACTGACATTAATAATAATCATTATTCTGTGACATCATTAAATGATGTTGTCATCTATAATCATGGATTAGTTAAAATGATTCAGGTAAAAATTTATATAAATGATGTGATGGTTAATATGCAAAGATCAGATGGAGTAATTGTTGCAACNCCNACAGGATCAACTGCTTACTCCATGTCAAATGGATGCCCAATAGTTAGTCCTGATGCAANTGTTATTAGNATTACTCCAATCTCACCTCATACNTANAGTCATAGACCTCTCATAGTCAATTCGANAGATAAAATAAATATAGAGGTAGATAAAAAATCTGTAAAAAACACTTATGCAACATTTGATGGCTCCAGCAATGTTAATATAGAATATCCTCAAAATCTCGAAATAAAAAAAAGCAGCAAAACATTAAGTATTGCTCACCCATCTGATTATAATTATTTTAAAATCTTAAACCGTAAATTAAAATGGGGTAGCAAATCTTAGTTATTTTCTTTACAGTCCCTGTTTTGGCATTCTCCAAAAAGAGTCATGACATGACTCTGTAATTTGAAATCGTATTTATCAGATATTTTCTCTTGTAGTTTTTCTAAATCGCTATCTAAGAATTCAATAATTTTGCCACACTTAATGCATATCAAATGATCATGATGTTGTTTTTTTATTTCATAACTAGATTGATTATCTTGAAATTGATTCTTTTGAACTAGTCCCGCCATTTCTAATTGTGTTAAGACTCTATAAACAGTTGCTAACCCAATAGATTCATTGCTTTTTACCAGTAAATTATGAATATCATCAGCGCTCAAATGAGATTTTGAGTTTGTATGAAGAATTTCTAGAATCTTACTCCTAGGATGGGTTACTTTTAGTCCCACATCTTTTAGTTTATTATCAGAATCCATATTTTAATTATTATAAAAATCCATCAATTTGTATACAAAAATACTAATTATTTTTCTCCTTCTTATTTTTGGCTATTAATATCCTTCTATGCTTAGGGTCTACTTTTGCAGGTTTATATACCTCTATTCTATCATTCAGCTTTAACACATAGGATTCATCAACAATTTTGCCAAATATACCATACTTCAAGTCTTTAAAATTTAACCCCATATCTTTTAATACTGTATTATTTATTCTTAAAAAATCCTTAATTGTAATGTTTTGCGGAATCATAAAAGCTTTATCAGTATAGGAAGATGAATGACAGAAATATAAAGATATTTTGATTTTATCTTGCATCACTCTTAATTTTAAATGCTTCAGAAATAAATGAATCTAATATAGAAGACATTATGCTAGAAAATATCGGCTTAATAGATAGCTCAACTATCTTATTATCAAACTCATACTCTAAATATAATTTTACAGAAGTATTATACTTGTCGATTTTGGAAAATTTCCAATAACCATCTAATTTATTAAATGGTCCTTCTACTAGTTTTAATTCAATAATTTGATTTTGCTTATAACTATTTTCGGTTTTAAATTTCCAGTTTACAAGATTTTTATCAATTGCAATTTCAGCAATCATTACATTACCATCATCAGATAAAATATTTGAGTCTGTGCACCAAGGTAGGAATTTATCATAATTTTCTACATTATTTATAAGATCAAAAATTATTACCAGCTCTACATTAATATTTTCAGATTTATTAATATAATTCATAGGTTATATAAATCCATTTATAAATATCAAAGTCACTGCAACCGGGGCTATATATCTTAATAGCTTATACCAAAAACTAAATATAAAATCTTTAAGTTTAAGTTCATTTTTAACAATGGCAACCTTTACTATGTATCCAGTAAATATAGCCATCAATAACCCGCCAAGTGGTAGCATTATCTTAGAAGTAAATGTATCTAGTAAATCAAAAAAATTGAGGTTTAGAAATTTAATATCAGCACCATAGTTGAATGATAAAATAGTTCCGATACCTAAAAACCATGTGAACAAACCTATTATTACTGTTGATTCTAGCCTACTCTTTGAGTATTTCTCAATCATATAACTTATTGCAGGTTCAATAAGCGATATTGCAGAAGTTATAGCTGCAAAAAATAATAAAAGAAAGAATAAAGTTGATAACAATTGACCTCCTGTCATTGCACCGAATGCAATCGGTAAAGTTTGAAATATTAAGCCAGGCCCGGCAGAGGATGGGTCTAAATTATATGTAAACACTATTGGAAATATTATAACGCCAGCTAATATAGCAACAAATGTATCTGCAAATGCCACAATAGTCGTTACTTCCGTTATAGATGATTTATCAGACAAATATGCTCCATAAATCATCAAAGAACCCATGCCAATACTCAATGAAAAAAATGCCATACCCATTGCAGACAAAATAACATCTGGAGTAATTTTGTCCATATCTGGAACAAACATATAGTGTAGTCCATCTACAAAACCTGGTAATGTTGTTACGTAAATACCCAAACCTATGAGAATTAAAAATAGTCCAGGTATTAATATCTTAACGGCTTTTTCCAGACCTCCTTTGACGCCCATAGACACAATATAACAAGTTAATAACATAAAAAGACTATGCCAGAATAGCAACAAATAAGGATCAGCGACGAGATTATTAAAAACCTGTTTAGATGATTCTAAATCAATACCTGTAAATACACCAGATCCAGCTTTAATAATATAAGACATTGTCCAACCAGCTATAACGCTATAAAATGAGAGTATTAAAACCCCGGCCAACATACCCATCCATCCAACTAACTGCCAATTAGTATAATCATCAGAATTTGAATATTTTTGTTTCCTTGTAGTTACACGATTTAGTCGATTATCAATCTCTGTAATATCAAAGCTACTCGACTCATTAGAAAGGTAGTTCAAACTTGCAACAGGGTTCTGTTTGCCATGTCGACCGATAAATACCTCTGCAATCATTATAGGCAGGGCAATTAAGAGCACACTTACGATATAGATTAATACAAATGCGCCGCCACCATTCTCTCCAGTCATCCATGGAAATTTCCATATATTTCCTAAACCAACTGCTGACCCAGTTGCAGCAAAAATGAATATCAGTTTAGATGACCACTCTCCATGTATAGATTTTCTCATATTAGCTTTAATATTTTTCTCCATGTAATTATGATATTATATATTATTATACATTATGTCTTACATTTATGAATATATTGTGCACTAATAAAAAAGCATCCTTTAAATATAGTATAATTAAGAAGCTTGAAGCAGGTTTAAATTTACAAGGATGGGAAGTAAAAAGTATTAAACAAGGACATGCGCAAATATCTGAAAGCTATGTATCTATAAAGAATAATCAAGCGTACCTAATCAATGCACATTTGAAAGTACTAGATAACACAAATAATAGTGATAGTGTTAATCCAAAAAGAAGCAGAAAGCTTCTTTTAAATAAAAGAGAACTAGTATATTTAAAAACCGAAGTCAGTCAAAATGGACATGTATTAGTCCCAATTAAAATATATGCCAAAAACTCTTTAATCAAATTGGAAATTGCAATAGGCAAAGGAAAAAAAACACATGATAAAAGAGCTGCTATTAAAGAAAGAGAATGGCAAAGAAACAAGGATAGAATTTTAAAAAAGAAATAATATTATTTTTGGAAATATTTTTGGTGTGATTCAATTTCTGATTTATTTGCATAAATAATTTTTTGTTCTCTAGAAGAGATAATTTGTGGGTTGGTTTTACTTGTTTTAATAGTGGATTCCGATAATCCAACTATACTTGTTTGGCCTTGTGTCATTTTTAAATACACACTCGCCAATAACTTTGCATCTAGCAATGCACCATGTAAGTCTCTATTTGTATTATCTACTGAATATCTTCCGCACAAAGCATCCAATGAGTTTCGTTTACCCGGAGATTCTCTTCTTGCCATTTTTAAAGTGTCATAAACTTTTCTGTTGGAATCTAACAAGCTAGTATCCATATTAGATAATCGATATTCTTCTCTTAAAAAACCCAAATCAAAAGGTGCATTATGAATTACTAATGCTGAGTCTGATATATATTCAATTAATTTACTTACTACGTCAGAGAACTTAGGTTTATCTGATAGGAAGTCATTGGACAAGCCATGAACTTCAAATGCTTTTTCATCAACTAGTCTTTGTGGATTAATATAATAATGAAAAAAGTTATCTGTAATGGATCTATCGATTATTTCTACACATCCTATTTCAATTACCCTATGGCCATCGTCTACATCAAGCCCAGTTGTTTCAGTATCTAAGACGATTAACCTATTCATGACGGTATCGCATTCCTGGCTAATTCATCAGCTATATTATTAAATACACTATGTTCATCGTTAGTTAATTGATGGGCTTTAACCCATTGCCAATTTATTGTATGTTGTGTTGTTAAAAAATCTAATTCTTTCCACAAATCTTGATTTTTTACATTTTTTTTTGAAGCTGTTTTCCAATTATTTTCTTTCCAATTCATAATCCAGTTAGTAATTCCATCTTTGACATATTTAGAATCTGTAAATAACTTTAAGCTATCACACTGAGGAGCTTTCCTTATACCCTCTATAGCAGCTTTTAGTTCCATTCGGTTATTAGTTGTATCAATTTCTCCACCACTAAATTCTGAGATTTCGCCATTTGAAATAATTACCACACCCCATCCTCCAGAACCTGGATTACCACTACATGCCCCATCTGTATAGATACTAATAATATTCACCTTATTTTATTCATCGAGGATTTTGGAAAAGTTGTTACTAGATATTTTCCTTTAAACTTAAGCTTTACAGGTGTTAAAGGTATTACATTTTTATTAAAGACAAGAAAATATATACCTCCTAAGTTAGATCCAATAAATTTTTGAAGTAGCACCACTTTGCTAAGATATTTCGTAATATTCTTTGATATAATAGGCAGAAAGAATGAAGTATCTTTATAAAGAGATTGGTAACCTAGTAATTTGAACCATTCCTTAACACTATATAGAGAGTGAAAGTTCAACAGCCATGGTGTTGCAGTTTTATTCATCATTGGCTTCATTGCTCCCCATAAACTGAATTTATTAAAACCAACTATACTAATCTTTACATCATCAGTCCCTATTCTATCAATCTCCCTAACTAGTTCATATGGGTTTTCTGTATAGTCTAACGCATGGATGATAATAATCACATCATGAGAATTATCTTCAAAGGGTAATTTTTTTGCTTCTGTTATGTTATCAGATGAAACAAATTCATCTATTGCAATAAAACTTACATACTTCGATGATTCAAATTTTTTTCTGAATTCTGAAAGACCAATGAATAACACATGCTTACCAGGTATTATTTTTTTTATTTCTGAAATATGGTCAATAACTACTTTTTTCGCTGGTTGATTTAGGGCTTTCCTATACCACTTCAACAATTCCTTATATTTATAGTTGTTTGTATTTAATTTCATTGATTATTAATTAGTAAATGATGCCTAGGTTTGATAACCTACTATTAGGGTATATGCTTTTTAGAAATCTTAAACACTTAGTAATTATTATATTATGTGCTTGTTTTATTTCAAGTTGTAACCAATCTATTAGCTATAAACGTCCTCAGCTGCTTGCTAATTTTGGTAGTTTTGAATGTAACACAAACAAGCTTAGTAATGTAAATTACTCAAACATATGGAATAAAATTCGGAATGGATTTTGCCTTGATACTGTCCACTCCCCGAGAATAGACAAAGAAATTAAATGGTTTATGAATAATAAGGCATTTCTTTACAGATCAATTGAGAGGGCTAAACCATATCTATACCATGTCGTTAGAGAATTAGAAAAAAATAATCTTCCTTTTGAGCTCGCACTGTTACCAATCGTAGAGAGCGGATATCAGCCATATGCTTACTCTCCCTCAAAAGCTGCTGGTATTTGGCAATTCATACCCCCAACTGCAAGAGAATATGGGATAAAAAGTAACTGGTGGTATGATGGGAGAAGAGATATTCTAAGGTCAACAAAGGCTGCATCTCACTTTTTACGTGACATGCACAGACATTTTAAAAAAGACTGGTTGTTAGCCATCGCATCGTATAACACCGGTGCCGGAATGGTTGGTAGATCAATAAAAAAAGCAAACTATACAATTGGCAATAAGACATTTTGGGATTTGAAACTCCCGAGAGAAACAGAAATTTACGTACCAAAATTAATTGCACTAAGAGATATCATTAGTAATCCATCCGCATACAACATTAAATTACCAAAAATTGCGAATGAACCTAAAACTAATTTCATATCAGTCAAATATCCTATTGATTTTTATACAATATCTATATTATCAGAGACCGACGAGAAAATAATTAAACAGCTTAATCCAGGATTCAATGCATGGTATTTTCTTCCATCTATGCAGAGCAAACTTTTATTGCCTATTGATAAAATTAAGCTTTTCAATATTAGGTACAAGAAGCTCATTAAACTAATATATAGTAAAAAAGTCCATTTAGTCTCAAAGGGAGATACCCTATCGAGAATATCTCGTAACTATAATGTCTCTATCAAATCAATAAAAGTGCTAAATAATCTCAAATCTGATCTTATAATTATCGGCCAAAAACTCATGTTACCTGTTGAACAAGTCAATAATACAAGCGAAGGAATAGTAATAGGTGGTAAAAATTATAAAATACAAGATAAAACAATTACTTACCAGCATATTGTAAAAAGATATGACAACTGGTATAAGATTGCGAGAAACTATAATGTTAATCTAAAAAATTTATTAGCATGGAATAATGCTGATATTAAGGCAACATTAAAAGTTTCTCAAAAAATATCAATCAATATGAAGGCTCCTATTTTAACTGCCAAGAGAGAGCAAATGCAATTGAGATATGTTGTAGGGATTGGAGACACTGTAAATCAGATAAGCACAGGTTTTGGTGTAAGCAGACAAAAACTTTTATCTGACAATGGAATTAAAGCATCTAAATATCTAACTGCTGGCAAAGACCTTATGATAATCAAATGATTATAGCTTTGATAGATATCTATCACCTCTATCACAAATTATCGTGACAATATTAGAATTGATCTCTTCTTTTGCAATTCTCTGGGCAATCAAAACATTAGCAGCACCGGAAACACCAGAAAAAATTCCAAATTCTTTCGATAATTTCTCTAACATTTCTTCTGCATCATTCTGATTTATATCAATAATTTCATCTATAATAGCATTCTTACGTATACTCGGTTCATACCCGCTTTTCCATCTCCTGATACCTGGTATTCTCGAACCATCTTCAGGCTGAACGCCTATAATTTTTATGTCCTGACTCATAGACTTTAAAAACATTGATACACCTGTGATTGTTCCAGTTGTTCCCATAGCAGATACAAAATGAGTAATTTTTCCATTCGTTTGACTCCATATTTCTGGACCTGTATGGTCAAAGTGAGCCATATAGTTGGATTTATTAGAGAACTGATCTAGTACATAGCCACTACCTGAATCCATCATTTTTCTAGCTAAATCCCTTGCGCCTTCCATGTCTTCCTCTTTAGTGACTAAAATCACCTCAGAGCCATAAGCTTTCATTGTCTTTATTCTCTCTTCAGAAGCCGTCTCAGGCATGATTATAATCATCTTATAACCTTTGATAGCTGCAACCATTGATAATGCAATACCTGTATTACCGCTAGTAGCTTCAATTATAGTATCCCCTTCCTTAATTAGCCCTTTTGACTCAGCATCATTAATCATCCTTAATGCTGCTCTATCTTTTACTGAGCCTCCAGGATTAGTGCCTTCGAGTTTGGCAAGTATAGTGCCTTCCGTGTCTAAAGGGATTTCAATCAAGGGAGTATTACCTATTAAGTCTTGTATTTGTTTATATGACATTATTGCACCGCTACAACGGCTACTGAGTGTTGTTTGGTATCAGAAATAGATATGAAAACGCTTTTGAGAGAATTTATTTTCAATATTTCAATTATAGCTTTACTATCTAAGATGTATGGTTGACCAGTTTTTAAATGCCCTATAGATATTTTAGATGGGTAGATTCCATTCCGATATAAACCAGTGCCTACAGCTTTTGAGAAAGCCTCCTTAGACGCAAAATGCTTAGCGAGATAAGCAATAGGTTCGCTAGAATTTTCAAATTCTATTAACTCTGTTTTGGATAATATTTTTTCAGCAAATCTTGAGCCATATTTAGTATAAAGCTTCTTGATTCTATTATTTTCTACTAAGTCTATCCCAATTCCTTTAATCATGGTTGTTAATTATACTTAAGATCTTTAAAATTGCATCTTTTAGTCCAGTAAAAACAGCTTGGGAAATTATTGAATGACCAATGTTAACTTCGTTAATATGAGGTATAGAGCATATCTGGCCTAAATTTTCTACGTTCAAGCCATGCCCAACATTAACTGTTAAGCCTATCGAATTTGCATAACTCGCAGACTGTGTTAACTCATCTAAAGCTTCGAACTCATCAATTGTGTTAAATTTATTTGCATAACGACCTGTATGCAATTCAATTAATTCTGCACCTAATTCTTTTGATAAAATTATTGACTCTTTGTTTGGATCAATAAATAAAGATACTTTAATACCTGCTTTATTTAGTATATCAATATTTTTTTTAAACACTTCTTTAGAATTCTTGTCGAGATCTTTAAGGTTCAGGCCTCCTTCTGTAGTCTTTTCTTCTCTCTTTTCTGGAACTATGCAACAATAATTAGGTTTTAATGTTAATGCAAAATTAACCATTTCTTCTGTATGAGCCATCTCAAAATTTAAAATTTTTGCATGATCTCTAATTTGTTTTGCATCTAGGTCCTGTATATGTCTTCGATCTTCTCTCAAGTGGATAGTGATAAGATCGGCGCCAGCATCTTCTGCAATTTGCACAGCATCTATAAGATTAGGATATAATGTGTCTCTAGATTTTTTAATAAAAGCTATATGATCAAGATTAACGCCTAAACGTATTCTATTTTTTTTCATAATAATATAATATTAGTTTAAAGTTTTTAAGGCCTCAACTATCTTTATGAACTTTTTATTAAATGTTTTATTATTAACCAACACATCAAGAATTTCAAAGGTGTCTTGATCAAGAAACTCACTGAATATTTTTTGTTCGTCAATAGATAAATTAGGATAAACTTCTTTAGTATACCTCGAGAGTAATATGTCTATTTCTCTAATACCTTTTCTACATTTCCATATTACTTTAGACAAACTCATAATTATTCAGTTGCTAACATTTGTTTTATGTGTGCGATAGCTTTTGCAGGGTTTAGATTTTTAGGGCATGTTTTTGTGCAGTTCATAATTGTATGGCATCTAAATAACTTAAATTTATCGGCCAAGTCAGACAATCTCTCTTTTTTGGCAGTATCTCTACTATCAATAATCCATCTATAAGCATGTAAAAGTGTTGCTGGACCTAGATATTTATCTGAATTCCACCAATAACTCGGACAGCTTGTTGAACAGCATGCACAAAGAACGCATTCAATTAAACCATCCAATTTCTCGCGGTCTTTTTGAGATTGATGATGCTCTCTTTCGGGTGTTTTATCATTTATAAGCCATGGCTTGACTGACTCATATTGCTTATAGAAACCTTTCATATCAGGGACTAAATCTTTAACAACCGGCATATGCGGAAGCGGGTATATTTTGAGATGTGATTCTTCGGATATATTTAAAATACAAGCCAAAGTATTTGTGCCATTTATATTCATAGAACATGACCCACATATACCTTCTCTACAGGATCTTCTAAATGTTAAAGTAGGGTCTATATTATTTTTTATATACAGCAACACATCCAGTCCCATCGGGCCAAATTCATTCTTATCTAAAATATAAGTATCTAGATATGGATTAGAATTTGCATCAGGATTATAACGATATATGTCGACTCTTAGCTTATTCTTCGGTTCAACTTTTGGTTCAAAGGTTTTTCCCTCTGTTACTTTTGAATTAATTGGTAATGTAAACTTTGCCATATCAGTAAGTCCTAGCTTTGAGTTCTACAGTTTCAACTTCATCTGTTAATGTATCTAATTTTACAGGTTTATAATCAAATGTGCTATTACCCTTCTCATCCACAAACACCATTGTATGTTTTAACCAGTCTTTATCATCTCTATCAGGGAAGTCTTCCCTTGCATGACTTCCTCGGCTTTCTTTTCTATTATACGCAGAATACAATGTCGCTAAACTTTGATAAAGCAAATTATTTAGTTCTAGGGTTTCTACTAAATCAGAGTTCCAAATTAGTGATTTATCACTTACTGAAATGTTATTGAAATCTGAAAACAGTCCCTTCATTATATCAATACCCTCCTGCAATGTTTTTTTATTACGGTATACAGGAGCATAACGTTGCATTGTTTTTTGCATTTTGTCTCTAAGTTCTGCAGTGCTAATATCACCTGAGGAGTTTCTTGTATTGTTAAAACTACTCAAAATATTATCAATTGTAGATGTTTGAACCTTCGGATGCTTCTTGTTATGGTTATCAAGTATCTTGCATGCCCTTTCAGCTGCAGATTTACCAAAAACTATTAAATCTAATAATGAGTTCGAGCCTAATCTGTTAGCGCCATGAACTGAAACACAAGCACCTTCCCCTAATGCCATTAAACCTTCAACTATATTTCCTGAACCATCTGCAATTACCTCGGTGTAATGATTTGTTGGTGTTCCTCCCATATTATAGTGGACTGTTGGTATAACAGGAATTGGTTCTTTGGTAGCATCAACACCTGCAAAAATTTTCGCAGTCTCAGTAATGCCAGGAAGTTTCTCATGGACTATGTTAGAGTCTAAGTGCTCTAAATGAAGAAGAGCATGATCTTTGTCTTTTCCGACTCCTCTCCCTGCATTAACTTCCATTTGAATAGCACGACTGACTACATCTCGAGAAGCTAAATCCTTAGCATTAGGAGCATATTTAGGCATAAATCTCTCGCCCTCTGAGTTTGTGAGATATCCTCCTTCTCCCCTAGCGCCTTCAGTAATTAGACACCCTGCACCATAAATACCTGTTGGATGGAATTGTATAAATTCCATATCCATTAATGGCAGATTAGACCTTAAAATCATACCATTTCCATCACCAGTACAAGAATGTGCAGATGTGGATGACTGGTACGTTCTACCATGTCCACCAGTAGCTAATATAACAATATGAGATTGAAACAGATGTATAGTTCCATCATCTAGACACCAAGCTAATACGCCAACACACTTATTATCTTCAAAAATTAAATCAATTACAAAAAACTCTATAAAGAAATCTACATTATTTTTTAGCGCTTGTGTATAAAGCGTATGTAGGATTGCATGACCTGTTCTATCAGCAGCAGCACATGTTCTCTGTGCTATACCCTTACCATATTCAGTTGTCATGCCGCCAAATGGTCTTTGGTAGATTTTACCATCTTCTGTTCTTGAAAAAGGAACGCCAAAATGTTCAAGTTCAATAATTGACTCTACAGCATTTTTACACATATATTCGATTGAATCCTGATCACCTAACCAGTCTGACCCTTTGACAGTATCATACATGTGCCACCTCCAATCATCATCACCCATGTTTCCTAATGCTCCACTAATACCACCTTGTGCAGCTACAGTATGACTTCTTGTCGGAAAAACTTTAGATATGCAAGCAACAGTATGATTAGATTGAGAAACTCCCATAGTGGCTCTCAAACCAGACCCGCCAGCTCCTACTACTAGTACATCATGTTCATGTTTTACGATTTTATCATGGCTCATATTAAATCCCTTTAATTATTGCTAGCAAAATAATTGTCGATGAAAATAATATAACATGAATAGTTTTAGAAATACTAACTAATATATTTTGTAAATACATATCATGTATATAATCTTCTAGAATAGTTTCAATGCCTAATGAGCTATGAGTGAAAAGTATTAATGATGAAATAGTCACTATTATTATTCCTGGCAAAGAGGATAAATCATACACAATTTCTGAATATGTCAGGCTATTAATATTAAATAAATAAAACGAGATGTACAATATTAGAGGTATTAATGCAATAGCGCTAAGTCTTTGTATTTTCCAATGTAGAATAGCCATGATTACCTCGTTATGTTAAATAGTGCTGTTATAGTAATTAATAGAGATATTAAAAGGACTAGATAGCCAGAGAGATAACTCTCTTTGATGCTTAAACCAATACCTGCATCCCAAAGTAGATGTCTTATGCCATTACATAAATGATAGGCTAACGAAAATATCGCTCCTATGATAATAAACTTAATTAAAATATGGTTGAGAATATTGATGAATAAATCATAGTATTCGGGACCCATAGATATGATTAATAAGACAGAAGGTATAAGTAAAGAAAAAATAGTTAGAATTACCCCAGTAAATCTATGTGATATAGACATAAGCGAGGTCAGCTGTGGTTTATAAATTTGTAGATGAGGCGATAATGGTCTTTTGTTATTCAATGCTCTATCCATATTAAAAATCAATGCAACGCCCATTCTTTTCCCAATCTCCATATCTAGTTGGATCAGGTCCTTTCCTGCCACCAATTTCCTTAATTTTTTTAGTTTTGCTTGTTCTTGGTTTAGAAGTATTAGTCTTATGATCTTTTTTCATGCAATCTCTCCATGAAGTATTATATGCAAATATAAATCAAATAAATAGTACTTTATTAGTATATACTTATCTTGTTTTAAGATTTATCATAAGCAATTATGAGTATAATAATACTATAAAAAATAAAATAAATATTAATAAAATCAATAGTTTGTATGAATTTTAAAGAAATTAATGGATATTCAATGGACCCTGAAACACTGTGTATTCATATTAGTGGATCAGATTCAGAAAAATTTCTTCAAGGCCAACTTAGCAATGACCTGTCGTTGTTGGATAAAAACAACTATCAAATATCTTCGTATTCAACTAGCCAAGGCAAGGTAATTTCTCTCTTAAAAATTTTTAAAATTGAAAATGGATTTATATTGGTGAGTAATACAAATATATCCACTTACTTTATTGATACAATATCAAAATATATTCTCATGTCAGATGTTAAGATATCAATTCTTGAAAAATATGATGTATTAGGTATTTGTGGAGATTATTATAAAAAGTTTAAGACTAATTTTAATATAACAGATTATAGTTTTTACAATAGTAATTCTGATTTTTATTATTTAGATAATAGCTCGGATTATATTTCATCAGCGATGATTATCTCAAAGAAAAATTCAGATATTAAATTATTAGAAAATGTTCTTACTTGTGAACCCGATGATTGTAAAAATTTCAATATAAACAATCTGTCGGATATGTGCAAAGGGATAGCAAGGCTTAATATGAAAACAAAAGAATCTTTTATACCCCAGGTATTAAAAATGGAAGATTTAAATGGTATTAGTTATAAGAAAGGCTGTTATACTGGACAAGAGATAGTTGCTCGCACTCATTATTTAGGTAAAATTAAGAAAAAAGTTTTTCCAGTTATAAGCAAAATAAAAAATATTAAAAGTGGCTCTAAAGTTCATGATGTTAATGGAGAAATGATAGGTGATGTAATTTCTGATACTGAAAATGTAAATGGAGTTTTTGTTTGTCTTGCAGTGATAAAACTTGATTCAACAAATAATGAAATGTTTGTAGAAAGAAACCAGATAAAAACACTATATTAATCTAATAAATCTCTAATAATGTTTCGTTCAGTCAACAACTCTTTTTCAGATTCTTTGATATATTTATATGATAAATCTGATATTTCAACATTATCAACAACACTAATTTTATTTTGTTCTACTTTTAATGGAAATGAGAAGAATATATCTGAGCTTATGTCATAAGAGTTTTTCCTAATAACACCCATTGACTCCCAATCATTTGAACCGTTAACTAGAATATTAAGATGATCATATATGGCAGACGCAGCAGATGCTGCACTAGATTTACCTCTATGTTCGATTATTTCAGCGCCTCTATTTTGTATTCGGGGAATAAATTTTTTTTCTATCCATCTGCTATCTAAAGAATGAATTAAATCTCTACTATTATTAATTAAAACATGATTGATATCAGGATATTGTGTTGCAGAATGATTGCCCCAAACGATAAGTTTTTTTATATCTTCGACTTTCTGATTTAATTTATCTGAAAGTACACTCTTAGCTCTGTTCTGATCAAGCTTCATTAAAGAGCTAAAATTTTCAGCAGGTAGATTATGAGCATTATGTTGAAGAATTAATGCATTTGTATTTGCAGGATTTCCAACTACAATCACTTTGGTAGTCTTTTTTGCAGCTTTGTTGATTATTTCTGCTTGTTTTTTAAATATACTAGCATTATCTAGTAACAAGTCAGCTCGTTGCATGCCTTTTGTTCTAGGTTTTGCGCCTACCATTAAAATATAATCAGACTCTGAAAATGCTAGTTCAGGGTCATCTGTTATCATCACATGATCAAGATTTCTAAATGCACAGTCCTCAATTTCATATTTTATGCCTGTTAAAGAAGGTAAAACAGGTGTAATATCAAGTAAATTAATCTGAATCTTATTATCTTGCGGGAAAATATTGCCAGATAAAATTCTAAAAATCAGAGAGTATGCTATATTCCCAGCTGCACCAGTTATTGTAATAATTTTTTTACTCATCTAAACATCCGTTTTGCTAATTTTAAATCATTAGGAGAATTAATACTAATTGAATCATTTTTATTTTCACATATACACTTAATTGGCACATCATTCCAAATAAATCTAAGTTGTTCTAAATTTTCAACCTTTTCATAGGGTGATTTATCTAATTGGCTATATCGTTCTAATGTAGATACATTGTATCCATAGACTCCTATATGCTCATAAAATATAGAGTTTATCTTATGCGGAATGGGCTCACGTGAAAAATATTTTGCATAATTATTTTTATTTAAAATAACTTTAACCTGGTCTCTATTGTTAAAAGCATTTTGTGATTTATTTTTTGCAACAATAGTTGCAACTTCATTTTTTCTCAAATGTTTTAAATAATTTATAAGTTTTTTTATTGAATTAATA
>NZZP01000040.1 GCA_002698665.1 Gammaproteobacteria bacterium
AATTACAAAACCAAAACCTTTGGTATGTGAAAGTTCATGTCCATAAATGATACCGATACCAATAAAGATACCAGATGATAAAGTAGCACCAATTAGGTTAATGCCTGTTATTCCTTCATGCATTACTAGCAAGCCTGGAATAAGCTCCATTACTACTGCGCCTTCAGCTCCGCCTAAAGCCATAAACGTATAAAGTCTATATGCCATTACTAGTTGGAACAAAATGAAAACAGGTAACATGAAGTACATAGTCAAGTTTTGGAACGTTGCCCAGCCTAATGTTTCACCATTTTCATCATAGCCTACGCCTGTAGTTTCAAATTTAGTTGCTATGTCTACTAATAGACCAACAAATAAAAGTACTACACCTAACCAAGCCATAATGCCTCCGATTAGGACACCAGCTCCAGCTACTATAATTAGTATTGGTGCTAGCAGGTAGCGTACGTTTAATAATATATTTCCGATCATCTTAACCTCCCAGATAAATCGAACGATTGTACCTGTCAACTTTCGTTGCTAACCCAAAACAGAAGTTTCAGGACCAGGCTCCTTAGGGAAAATATTCCCAATGTGTTAATATTAGTATCTCTTAAGCCATGAGTCAAAACTATTTGTAATAATTTAGTAACATTAGAATTCTCTAAAATACTTATACAACTATGAGTGTATGAATGCCTTAAATATTATGTATAATCATGTTAAGTAACCAATCTGATAAAGAACTATATGTCACATAAATACAAATTATATAAGCTAATAACAGTATTTTTTATAATGGCTTTATCGACAAATTCTTACTCTATGCCTGATGTAAGCAAAGCTCTATCAGAAATTGAATTTCATCAATCTGGCAATAAGAAAATTAAACTTAATTCGTTTGCAGACAAAACAATGATCTTATTTTTTGGATATACCAATTGCCCTGATATATGTCCAACTACATTGCTAGATATTTCTAAGAGTTTAAAAGCTCTTCAAACAGATGCAAATAAAATACAAGCTGTATTTATAAGTGTCGACTATCAAAGAGACACCCCGGATTTTTTAGAAAAGTATGTTAACTATTTTGATAAACGTATAATCGGTGTTACCTCCAGTAAAAAAAATATTGATAGAATAAACAAAGCTTTCAATACAAAATATGCGTTGCTTGATACGAAATCAGAGAATTATCTTGTTGAGCATAGCTCGAATGTTTACATAATTGATAAAGATATGATTGTTCAAAGGATTATAGCAAATGGATTGCCTAGCGAGGAAATTACAAAAGCTATTAAAAAGCTCATTGACTAATCATACTTAATATACTTGAACCTAGGGTCATCTGGCGTACCTTCTAGCGTATTATCCTCATTAGCTGGATTCCATTGAATCACCTCTTCAATTCTTTTTGCCAATATAAAGTCTTTATCGGTTATGCCTTTAGCAGCATGATTCTGTAATTTAACTATCACAAAAGCATACGATGCAGATATGTCCGGATGATGCCATGCAGCTTCTGCTAGATGGCCAATGGTGTTAATGACCATCAAAGTTCCTTTCCAGCCACTCGTTTTATATTTTCTTCTTATCCAGCCGTTTTCAAAATACCAGTTCCCTAAATGTTCTTCTAAGTATTTTTTAATCTCTTCCTCTGAGTATGTCTTTTCATCACTCATTTTATCCTCCAAATTGATAATTGAAATTGTCTGCTATGACAGCAATCTTTTCAAGATGTATATTTATCTATTAAAGATAGCATATTTGATAGTATTTTTTACTTTTTAGTAGTACTCTGTGGGTATGGAGAAAGAGAAATACCCACAATTTTTTAACAGAATAGAGTGTTAGCTTCTATAATGCATGTGAATAGATTTTATCGAGATTAATTATGCCGAAACTTACAAATGAAATAATTGACAACACTGTGATTAAGCCTTCTGATTATAGGTTAACTGATGGTTCTGGTCTGACAATAATTATAAGAAAAAATGGCAATAAACACTGGCAGTTTCGCTATCATGTCTATGAGTCAGGTAAAAGGAAAGAGAGAATATATTCGCTAGGTGAATATCCATCTGTAAGCATTGAACAGGCTAGGTCAGAACATAAACAGCTGAAAGATAAACTTTCAAATGGAATAGATATTCAAACCCTCAAGAATAAGCAAAAATTAACAAGTAATGACAAGGTCCCCTCGTTTCTAGAATTAGCTAGAGAGAAAAAGTTTAAAAAAAATAAAAAACTGAGAAACAGAGGGAGGAAAGTAAACTTTAATATCCGAGATGACTTAATTAAGTTGTTACAAACTGAAAATTATAGAAGAGATCACCTGATAGAATACCTTCATAAAATTCAAGATTCAAAAGGCCACATAAACGAGGAATATATGTCAGCTCTAGCGAACTTGATGGGAATTTCTCAAACTGAAGTATATGAGGTTGCAACATTTTATCATCACTTCGATATCATAAAGACTGGCGATACAATACCACCATCACTCACTATAAGAGTATGTGACTCAGTAAGTTGTGAAATTAATGGAGCAAATGAATTAGCGCAAAATCTCGATGACTATTATAAAGGTACTATAAGAGTTCAAAAGGTTCCATGTATCGGAAGATGTCAACATGCTCCTGTTGCTGTTGTAAAATTCAATCCAGTAGATAATGCAAATCTCAAAAATGTAAAACAAGCTGTTGATGCTGGTGACTATCTTGCTACAGTGCCTAACTATATAAATATGGATGAATATATAAAGAATGGTGGATATCAATCGTATGAAAAATTAACTGGTAATGAGGCAGAACAAGAGCGTGTATTAAAAGAACTTGAAAATTCTAATTTAAGAGGATTAGGTGGCGCAGGATTTCCTGCAGGCAGAAAATGGCGCATATTGAAAGAACAAAGTTCTCCTAGACTGTTAGCTGTCAATATAGATGAAGGCGAACCTGGAACTTTCAAAGATAGGTTCTATTTAGAAAGTGATCCTCATAGATTCTTTGAGGGTATGCTCATGGCGTCTGAAGTAGTAGGAATTGATAAAATTTACATATATTTAAGAGATGAATACGCTGCTGTCAGAACTATTATGATAGATGAGATAGAAAAAATTAGAAATAAGTTTCAAAATACTATTCCTGAAATAGAACTAAGACGAGGTGCGGGCGCTTACATATGTGGCGAAGAATCAGCAATGATAGAATCAATTGAAGGTAAAAAAGGGATGCCAAGACTTCGACCACCTTTTGTAGCACAAGTAGGTTTGTTTGGGAGACCAACGCTAGAACATAATATGGAAACTCTCTATTGGGTTAGAGATATTGCTGAAAAAGGGGCTAAATGGTTTACATCATACGGTCGTAATGGGAGAAATGGGCTCAGGTCTTTTTCTGTAAGTGGAAGAGTTAAGAAACCAGGGGTACATTTAGCTCCTGCAGGGATTACGGTTAAAGAGTTAATTGAAGAGTACGCTGGCGGGATGCTAGATAATCATAAGTTTTACGCTTATTTTCCTGGAGGTGCCTCAGGAGGAATATTGCCTGCAAGCATGAGTGACATACCCCTTGACTTCGATACTCTAAATGAATACGACTGTTTTATAGGCTCAGCAGCGATTATTATATTATCTGATCATGACAAAGTAGTTAAAGCAGCGTCAACAACTATGAGTTTTTTTGAGCATGAGTCTTGTGGAAAATGCACGCCGTGCAGGGTTGGCACTTCTAAAGCTACTAAATTAATGAAACAAGAAAAATGGAATATCAAACTTCTAAATGATTTAGCAAATGTTATGTCAGATTCATCAATATGCGGTTTAGGTCAAGCTGCATCGAACCCTTTAAAGTCTGTGCTAAAACATTTTCCTAAGGAGATAAAAGAATGAGTGCAAATCCAGAAGACATCGTACAACAACCGTTAGTTTCTATAAAGATTAATGGGAAAACTTTTTTTGGCAGTCCAGACGAAACAATACTAGATGTTTCAAAACGTAACAATATTGAAATACCGCATCTTTGTTTCAAAGAAGGGATGAGACCTGATGGTAACTGCAGGGTATGTATGGTTGAAATAGAAGGTGAAAGGGTTCTCCAACCTTCATGTGTAAGAACTATAAATGAAGGAATGATTGTAAATACTACTTCTGATAGAGTGCTTCATTCTCAAAAATTAGTTTTAGAACTTTTAACAGCTGATGTTTCTGAAGATGTTTATAATAAGGATAGCGAACTCTCAAATTGGGCAAAGAAACTTCAAATTCAGACCCATCGATTCCCAGCTCAAATTCAAGATAAACATGATACAAGCCATCCGGCCATAGCGGTGAACCTTGATGCTTGTATCCAGTGCACGAGGTGTGTTCGAGCTTGCCGAGAAGAACAAGTTAATGATGTAATTGGATATGCTCATAGAGGAAATAAATCTGAAATTGTTTTTGATATAAATGATCCAATGGGTGATAGTACGTGTGTTGGTTGTGGTGAATGCGTTCAAGCTTGTCCAACAGGCGCATTGATGCCTTCTAAAGAAGTTGGATTGTCAATACCTGATAAAAAAGTAGAGAGCGTTTGCCCATATTGCGGTGTTGGCTGTCTACTAACGTTCAATGTAAAAAACGACAAAATACTCTACACAAATGGGCGAGATGGTCCAGCGAATTTAAGTCGTCTATGTGTAAAAGGACGGTATGGTTTTGATTATATAAATAATGAAGGGAGATTAACTAAACCATTAATTCGTAAAAAAGGAGTTTCTAAAAATATTGATGTGGCTAGTTTTGATTTCAAAAATATTACTGAAATCTTTGAAGAGACAACATGGGATAATGCTTTAAACATTGCGTCTGAAGGATTCAATAATATTAAATCAGATTTAGGTCCAAATGCACTTGCTGGATTTGGTTGTGCAAAAGGCTCTAACGAGGAAGCATACTTATTTCAAAAGCTTATAAGAACTGGTTTTAACACAAATAATGTAGATCATTGTACTAGATTATGTCATGCTTCTTCGGTAGTTGCTTTGTTAGAAATGATAGGCTCTGGCGCTGTTTCTAATCAAGTTGCAGATGTAACTGAAGCCGAAGTAATAATTATTATTGGATCAAACCCAACGGTTAATCACCCAGTAGCAGCTACATTTATGAAGAATGCTGCAAAAGAAGGAAAAAAATTAATAGTAATGGATCCTAAGCAAGTAGAAATAGCAAGGCATGCAACTCATTTTCTACAGTTTAAACCCGATACTGATGTTGCATTACTCAATGCGATTATGAAATCTATTATAGATCAAGATTTAGTAGATAGCGATTTTATAAAAAACAGAACGAAAGATTTTGAAAATTTAAAAAACCATCTTAAAGATTATACTCCGGAGAAAATGTCAAAGATTTGCGGAATATCAGTTAGAAAAATTAATGAGATTGCAAAAATATATGCAACTTCACCTGCTTCTATAATTTTTTGGGGAATGGGTATTTCACAACATATACATGGAACTGATAATGCTAGAGCACTAATATCTCTATCACTTATGACCGGTCAAATAGGCAGGCCTGGAACTGGTCTGCACCCATTGAGAGGACAAAATAATGTTCAAGGCGCGTCTGATGCAGGATTAATACCTATGGTCTTTCCTGATTATCAAAGAGTCGATGACCCTAAAATAAATAAATTCTTTGAAAGTTTCTGGAACACAAAGTTAGATACTAATCCTGGTCTGACAGTTGTAGAGATAATGGACCAGGTAATAGCAAAAAAACTTACAGGATTATATGTAATGGGGGAAAACCCAGCTATGTCTGACCCAGATTTAAACCATGCTCGTAAAGCACTATCATCATTGAAACACTTGGTAGTACAAGATATATTTATAACAGAAACTGCGTTGTTTGCAGATGTAATACTTCCGGCGTCTGCATTTCCTGAAAAAACTGGTTCTTTTACCAACACTGATAGAAGAGTTCAACTTGGTAGACAAGCTGTGAATCCTCCGGGTGATGCAAAACAAGATCTATGGATAATTCAAAAAATAGCACACGGTATGGGTCTCAAATGGGATTATACTGGTCCAAAAGATGTATTTGAAGAAATGAGACGTTGCATGCCCAGCATATCTGGCATCAGTTGGGATAGACTTGAATCAGAACATTCTGTGACATATCCTTGTACTTCTAAAAATGATCCCGGTCAACCAATTATATTTACAGAAGACTTCCCTACACAAGATGGGTTAGCTACCTTCAAACCTTCTCCATTTATTAATGCAGATGAACTCCCTGATAATGAGTATGAATATATACTCATAACCGGCAGACAATTAGAGCACTGGCATACAGGATCGATGACAAGACGTGCTAGCATGCTAAACGAAATAGAACCTGACCCAATTTCTAACATGTGTTTGCAAGATATGCAAAAAATTGGAGTTAAGGAAGGCGACCTAATTAGTGTTGAGTCAAGGAGAGGAAAGATTAATGTGTATGTAAGAAGGGATGATGGTCTTCAACAAGGACAAATATTCATACCGTTTTGTTATGTGGAATCTGCAGCTAACTTATTAACTAATGCAGCATTAGATCCAGATGCAAAAATACCTGAATTTAAATTCTGTGCAGTAAAAATTAAAAAATCAAATTTAAACTGATAAGTATGCATAATACTAAATCACTTGAAGAGTATGTATCAGATATACAACAAAAAATTCAAACTAAAAATTACTCTGGTGCTCTAAACTCAATAAATGAAGCTCTAAAAACATATCCCTCTAACCCAAAGCTATATATTAACGGCGGTAACATTTACAAATATTTTGGTGATTTAGTAAATGCAGAAAAATATTTTTCTCTTGCGTTGTCCTATCATAAATCTAAAGAAGCATATAATAATCTATCAGTAATATTTTTAGAGCAAAATCTTGTATCAAAAGCTATAGAATATGCCAGATATGCTATCAATTTAGATCAAACTTATATTGATGGAAACTATAATTTAGGATTGGCTTTAGAAAGAGAAGGAAATTATGACGAGGCCCTACTCTATGCAAAAAAAGTATCTTCCCTTGATGAGAATAACTGTCGAGCCTGGGTTCTTTTATACCGCATATGTCAAAATATTTGTAACTGGGAGAGCATTGATGAATTAAAACTAAAACTCGATAAATTTATTGGCGATGGAATTGAGCATCCATTTTTAAATATTTCAAGAGATGATAGTGAAGCAAATAACTATAAAATTGCAAAAGCATGGGGAGCAAATGGTAATCTAAAAGAACCTGATGTTAAAATCAATAAATTAATAAGTTCAAGCGATAAAATTAGACTGGGATACATTTGTGGTGAAATGAAAAATCATCCTACATATCACCTCATAAAAAACCTGTTCAAACATCATAATAGTGATATGTTTCATATCTTTATATTTTCATATGATCATGATAAAGAATGTTTTGATAATTTGAAAAATGAAAAGTACGAAATAATTGATATTAATAATTACGATGATGAGGAATCTATTAAAAAAATATGTGATTTTAATCTTGATATCTTAATAGATTTATCAATACTTATTTCAAATAATAAGCAACGGATTATAAAATCTAGGCCTGCTAAAAAAATCATATCCTATTTAGGATATCCGGGAACATCTGGATTATCATGCTATGACTATATCATAACTGATAAAATTGTAACTCCAGAGTTGCAACAAAAATATTATACTGAAAAATTTCTATATCTTTCAAAATCATATCAAGTAAATGATGGGGTTAAGCCAACAATAAAAAATGCTAAGAAATCTGATTTTGATTTACCAGACAAATCAATCTTACTTGGTTCATTTAATCAGGCTTTTAAAATAACCCAGGATGTTTTTGACGTCTGGCTAAAAATTCTTAGTTCTATACCGCATTCATATTTGTGGATATTGGAAGATAACCGCTTTGCAAAAGATAATCTCATAAATTATGTTAAGAAAAGTGGCCTTGATGTACAAAAATTAATATTTGCACCCAGAGTATCTAGACAATTACATTTAGAGAGAATATCTCTGTGTAATGTTGCACTAGATACAACTATATATAATGGTCATACAACAACAATAGATTTAATTCAGTCTCTTGTTCCTGTGGTAACCTTAGAAGGCAATCATTTTGCTTCACGTGTAAGCTCAAGTTTATTAAAATCTTTAGGACTGGATGAGTTAGTTACAAAAAACCTTGATGATTATCAAAAAAAAGTTATTCAAGTATGTACAGATGAGTCATATGCAAAGGTTATTAAAGATAAATTACTCGATGAAACAATAAGTAGCAATCTTTTTGATTTAGAGTATTTTACTAAAGACCTAGAAATGAAATTATTAAGTATTTTTAAGAATTAACTGATTTCCAAGACACTTCCTTTGCATCATGATTTGGTTCAATATCATGTACCCGGATAAATTCAACATTGTGATATGAAGCTATGGAAGATATAACTAAAGATGCTATTTTCAAATCGTCATCTGCAATTTCACTGAAAAGATGCTTTGAAAATCTTTTGTTACTTGCGCCTATGCAAACGCGATTAAAGTTTTTGACTAATAAATCTATTTTATTAATAATCTTAATATTATCTTTACCTGATTTTCCAAAACAAATGCCAGGATCTATAATTATATTTTTGATATCAATCCCATTTTTTAGTGCTTGATTTATTCTACTTTGAAAATATGTTTCAATATGCCTGATAATATCATCAGAATTTATAGTATCTTTTGATAAGTGTTCTAATGGCATGTGTGTGAGTATTATTTGAGTATTAGTACGAGATACAATGTCAAACATATTCTTGTCATGCATCCCTGATGACACATCATTGATAATATCAACCCCTAATTCAATTGCCTTCTCAGCAACCAAGCTAGACCTGGTGTCTATACTAATCATGGATTTTTTATGATTTAGTTTAATATATTTTATTATAGGAAGTATCCTATCAAGTTGCTTGCTGCTATCAACTTCTTCAAAACCTGGTTTAGTAGACTCCGCTCCTATATCAATAACATCGCATCCTTGTAAAATCATCTGATCTACTCTCTTTATAGCATCAGTGTTATTAATATATTTGCCACCATCCGAAAAACTATCTTCTGTGATGTTTAATATACCAATAATTTTACTTTTCCTAATCATACGTATAGTCTATTTTATATGTTACTATTTCATCTTTAACATCTATAGCCATTAAATCATATGCCATTTCAACTTTATAATCTTGTTCTACAGAATTATTAATTTTTTCAAGTATACTCTCTGGTGTGGTTCCACCAAGAGCTAAAATATGTGTAAGTACAGTATATTTAGGCATCACTTTTTCTATAATTTTTATCATTTCTGAAGGAGTAGTATGATAATTCATCAGGCCTCTAACTTTATCATTTTGAGAAATTAAACTATCGGGCGCGTCTGCTATTTCATGTATCAACAAATCACAATTTTTAGCATATTTAATTAGATTTTCAGAGTAATTTGTATCTCCAGAAATTATCACTACTTTGTCTTTATAATGAATTTTATAACCAAAAGAATCTTTAACACCCCCTCCATGGTCAACTCTAAATGCAATTACTCTAAATACATCATCTTCGAAAACTAATCCTTCATTGATTTCATAAATTTTTGTATTTAATCCATCAATTTTATGGCTTTCAGGCGGTACAGTCCTAATGTTAATATCTTCATCAAAGGCTTCTTTTACATTACTTATAAATTCATTTGTACCAATTGGGCCAAAAATTTCAAGTGGGCTATGTCTTCGGTAAATCCATCCTGTCATTAAAATATCGGGTAAACCTAAAATGTGGTCAGAATGTAAATGAGTCAAAAATACTCGATCGATATCAGCTATGTTAATTCCTGCCTGTGAAAGCCTGATTGTTGCGCCTCTTCCAGCATCGAACAAAAGCTTTCTCTCTCCCGTTTCAACTAATATACTCTGGCTAAACCTGTTAATATCTGGTCTAGGTGTCCCCGAGCCAAGTACTACTACTCTCATGACATCTGCCATCAGAGAAGCTGAAAAAAAGTATATTATAATAAAAGAGAATCTCATCGTGTAACCAGTTATTTTGTAATATAATTTAACAGATAATGGCTACCAATAAAACAAAAAGACCTATTATAACTAAGTCGTCTAGGCCTGCTACTGAAACTGTTGAGGTTAGAGATGAATATGATGAAGTAAGATCATTTCCTATTACAGGTGAACTTCCTCTTACTATATATGTAAATAAAAAAGAGGTTGTAACTCTTATGACTCTAGGACACTATCCAGAATCCCTTGTTATTGGATATTTACGGAATCAAGGCTTTATCAATAATTTAAAAGACTTAGATTCAGTACAAGTTGATTGGGATACTAATTCAGCAGCAGTCGTAGCAAGCATTGATCTTACAAAATTAGAAAATAAAATTACTCATAAAGTTGTTACCTCTGGGTGTGGACAGGGAACTACTTTTGGTGGTATTTGGGATGAGTTAAAAAAGAAAAATTTAAATACATCAAAAATAAAACAATCTACAATATATAAAATTTTAAAAATTCTACATGATAAAAATGAAATATATAGAAAATCAGGCGCAGTACATGGTTGCGCTTTGTGTGATCATAATAAGGTTATTGACTTTGTAGAAGATGTTGGAAGACATAATGCGGTTGATGCAATAGCTGGCAATATGTGGTTAAACAATATCGATAGCGATAATAAAATTTTCTATACTACTGGTAGATTAACATCAGAAATGGTCATTAAAGTTGCTCAGATGAATATATCCTATCTCATCTCAAGATCTGGCATTACCCAAATGGGATTAAATGTATCTAAAGAAACAGGCGTGACATTAATAGGTAGAGCTAAAGGGAGGCATTTCTTGGTTTATAATGGCTCAAAAAATATTGAGTATGATGCTAAGCCCAATCCAAGACGTGAAGGTTCTTCCGATATATGGGAGAGAAGGTAATTCTGTATTCATATTTTTTTGAAACTATGAAGTCATCTTATTTGTAATCGATCCAATTCCTTCTATTTCAATGCTAATCACATCCCCTTCATTCATTGGGCCTAAGCCTGCATTTGTACCACAAGCTATTATATCGCCTGGATATAAACTCATATCCTTAGATAAATAACTTACAATTTCAAATACATTAAAAAACATATCGTTTGTATTGTAATCTTGCACAATTTTTCCATTGAGTGTTGACATAACTTGAAGATTCATCGGATTAATATCCGTTACAATGCCTGGTCCGAATATACCAAATGTATCAAAGCTTTTGGATCTAGTCCATTGATCAAAGGTCGGGTCTTTTTTAACTAAATCCATACCGGTTACGTCATTTATACATGTGTATCCAAAAATATAATTATTAGCCTCACTAGTTTCTATATCTTTGCAATGCTTACCAATGACTATACCTAATTCGCCCTCATAAAATATTGCTTCACTGTAAAATTTTGGTCGCAATATATCACCTTTAGGCTGAAGAATACTAGATATTGATTTATTTAAATATAGCGGGTTATTTGGTTTTGATAGTCCTTTTTCATCAGCTAAAGTTTTATAGTTATTCCATAGTGCTATCATTTTCGACGGGTTGCATGGATTCAGCCGAACAATATCCTTCTCGTTTATTGTGATATCTGTGAGTTTTGGATTAGTAAAAATATCACCTTCATAAACACTGATATTACCATTATTTCTAGTGCCAATTTTTTCTTTATTATCATGTTGAAATCTAATCCAAGTCGCCATTATTTTATAATTCCTGTAATTAAGTTAGAATAATTATATTGTGTAATATAATTTAGGCTTATTCTAAACTAGAAATAATGATAAAACAAAATAAAAAAGTACTTATTATAAGATGCGGTCTGTTAGGAGATACTATAGATGCTACATCAGTCATAGAACCACTAATAGAGATATATGGGTCTGGTATAGAAATTCATTGGGTATCAAAACCAGGTATTGGCGACTTATTTAAATATGATAGTAGAATTAAAAAGGTCTATAAACTTAGACATACTAAACTTCCGTTTATTTTAAACATTGATAAATTTGAAATAATCTTCAACTCTCTCTTAGAACCATACGATTTGATACTGAATTTAGAAATAGGTAAAAAATTTAATGATATTGTCAGATTCTCTAGAGCATCAGTAAAAATAGGTATGCCATATCAATATATACCTGATGATATTTTCAAAGAGCATCGTGTTGAACATCAGTTAAGAATACTTGATAAACACAGTAAAAAATATAATCGAGAGGAAGCCTCACCATCTATTGTCGGAGCCGATGAGCATGAAATTTCAGAAAAGTTTAATATACCTAAATCATATATAGTTTTATGTCCAACAAATAGTCATATCGGAAACAAAAATCATCGTGGATATAGATCATGGCCAGAGAAGAACTGGAAAGACTTAATAAGTAAAGTTCTTGATAAAACTCAACTTAATATTCTCCTTGTTGGCAATAAGGATGAAAAAAAATATTTCAAAACTTTTTATCCTTTACCAAATAGAGTGTTTGATTTAGCTGGGTTAACTACTATTCCAGAACTTATAGCTATAATGAAAATGTCTCAATGTGTAGTGGCAACAGATAGTGGCAGTGTTCATGTAGCAGGTGCAGCAGCAAAAAATGTAATTTCAATTCATGGGCCAACTAATCATCATCAGTCAGCTCCTTATAGTACAAAAAATAATAATGTGAAAATAGTTTCTCTTAAATTACCATGTAGTCCTTGTTATGATACAGACGTGATTTTAGACTGTAAAACTAACCGATGTATGCAAGAACTTGATGCATCATATGTAATGGATATGATATATGAACTTAATCTTTAGTGATTTTAGATGATAAATATCTTTCAATATATTGGAAATAATTCTCATCATGTTTCTTTTTAAAGCCGGTATCTTCGATAATCTCTACCAAGTCTTTCAGTCGCTTCTCTATTTTTGCAGAAATCTTTGAGGATTTATTTATATCTATAATAAATAATATCAAAATAAAGACAAGTATAGGAAACATGATTTGCGCTGTCGTGCTATATGCATATATGAATTGAGTATAATAATTTATATCCATGGTTAATTAATAGGTGGCAAGTTAAGTTTTTTTCTCATTTCTATATCAATACTATCTTCAATAATTTCATCTTCTTGTCTGGCTTTTGATAATGAAATATTATTTTCTTCATATTTTTTCCATAAAGTAATTCTTTTTGCTATCGAAGACATGACTGCCTCAAAGTGTGCTAACTGTGCTTTACTCATCTCCTCCTTAAATGGTACTAATGGCTTCTGACTATTCTGCCTACAGGTATAATATTTTGAGGATTCAAACACTGTCATGCCTTTAAGTGATAATTTTTCCCTTCTTGCTATTCCTTCCTCTGAAAACTCACATTGTATTGAGAGATTGTATGCTTTAGATCTTGCTTCTGCAAAATTATATTCTGGAAATCTATATGAAATTAAATCATCTATTAGATTATTTTTATAAGCAATATCTTTATCCATATTACTACTCAAAACAACTCTAATTTCATTATTACCAACAGGCATGTCTCTGATGAATAAGAATTCATTATATATTCTTGTTACATATTCACCATTTATGAATAGTTTGCCATAACCAGTCCACGTATTATCATTTTTAAGATCTTGGTCAGGAGTTAATGTAAAGTTTTTTACAATAGTTTGAAGCTGAAAAAATGGGCCGATTTTATGCAATTTAATATCTATTTCTGGTATTTTTTCTTGTTGGACCTCTAGTTTAGGGTTGTAATAATTCTTCCAAAATTCAATTCTCTCATCCTGGCCTTCATGAGCAAAAACTATCGAGTGTAGCAGAAAAATAATTATTGTTATTAAAATCTTCATTTTTTATCAATAGTATCAATATGAAAACCAATTTCTCCCTTTTGATTATCATTAAAATAATATTTTAGAGTTTTTTNAATGACAGTGAAAGCTAATTCNNCCCAAGGTATNTCATTTTTATCAAAAAGTTTAACTTCNAAACTCTCAANNCCAGCAGAATATTNCCCATCNACTAANTCTCCAACATGCATCATATATATCTGACTTATATGTGGTAANTTACAAATTAAAAATAATTTNACATTCGNTGCTTGTGCGCCAGCTTCTTCTTCNGTCTCCCTCAATGCGCCTTCNAANACGGTCTCATTATTTTCCATAAAACCTGCNGGTAANGTCCAGTATCCNNNGCGTGGTTCTGTTGCNCTTTTNCATAATAGTATTTTTTCTTCCCATGTTAATAAACAGCCTGCAACAACTTTAGGATTTTCATAAAAAATCATCTCACAATTATCACATATAGTTCTCTCACGATTGTCGTCCTTGGGTATCTCTTTGCGGAATTTTTGCTTTATTAATTTATTTTTCGTAATATTTTTTTTCACAGGATGTCTTTAGTGATATGCATCCCCAAGGGGAGTCGAACCCCTGTTGCCGAGATGAAAACCCGGTGTCCTAGGCCTCTAGACGATGGGGACATATATCTTTAACGTAATTGGTTTTATGTATTTATTATAACCATATATTAGATAAATTGATAACAAATATTAATATCAATTGCTGTAATAAATGAGAATTTTTTCACCATTATATTCTACTCATCAATCTTTTTAGCATTGATTGTATATGCTCCTGATTTCATTTTACCGTCATTTGATAAGGAGAATTTCCAGCCATGCCGTGGGCATACAACTTCATTATTCTCGTTCACGTCAGCCTTACAGAGATCACCACTATTATGCGGGCAATATCTGTCTATTTCATAGTATCCGTCTTTTCCCATTATTTTTATTCTCTCATTAGGGATATCTATGAATGATAGCATGCTCTTTTTTATATTGCTTGTATCTGAAAAAATAAAGGCATTCACCAGATTGTTAAAATTATCCGGGACCCTTGTTACTTTAGCGCGTAGTGATAAATACACGTCCTGCCACCTAAAACCTGAGTGCATTAATGAAAAGTATTTTTTATCTCCTGATATTTGGTAATATTCTTCTGGTTGCACAATATCGTCTACAATAGTTTTATCATTTAAGTTTATTGCAATTTTATCATGTGGATCAGTACCCCAGCTAAATATTACTAAAGGTGCGCCTTGAATAGTTATATCTATAATCTCGTTTAGTCTTGACTTTACTTCATTGATTAAACTTTGTTTATCAAATTGATACTTCAAACTTTCCCAATGATTAAATTTTTTCTCCCGGTAATTTGCTAGCTCGATTTCAGTCGGTGGATTAATAGGATAAGTTTTTTTATTTGTAAGTATTTCATCACCTGGTCTTGCATAGATTATATTATCAACATCATGTTGTGTAAGATAAGCATGTAATTTATCCTGATGAGTGAAAATATTTTCTTTACCCAAAGATAAACTCTGATCCAAAAAAGGAAATATTGCGGGGCCAGCTGCTGGTAAAAAGTATTTGGGTTTAATTGCTCTTATTGTATTTAAAACATTCTTAAGCTTAACTTGAGATTTTTCATAACTTATGTTTGCCTTTTCTTCTTGACTATAATTTGCATAACAGACTGGATGCCAACTTGCGCCTGAGAATTGGACACTATAAAAATCAATAGGGATTTTAATATTACTTACAACATCGAATATTTTACAGTCATTTTGATTTAAAAATGTGAAATCATTTGTTTCAACCAATATGGCGCTATCATGATTAACGCCAATATCTGATATATAAGCTGAGATTTTCAAATCAGAGCTAATATCCAATATTTCTTGATTAGATATTGTATGTATCTCACACCCAACATCTTTAAGCTTGTTCTCTAAATAATGATCTTTGTATTCTGGGATTATAAATTTTGCATGATGAGCAAACTCCTTTATTGTCTCTTCATCATAATGATCTTGATGTTCATGTGTTATAAAAATAAAAGATTTTTTATTTTGTATTTTTTCTAGAATTGCCTCTTTGTATATTTCATTATCTGGATATTGAAACCAACTGCCAAAAAAAGCACCTTTATTTGAAAACCAAGGGTCTATCACTAGTATCGCGGTCTTTGTCTCAGTTAAAAAACAATTATGTCCATAAAAATAAAGCATGCCACTATATTACCATGGAGAGAGTGGAATTCTAGCCCTTGAAATTTAACTATATGCCCGCACTATTGTAGTTGAAGAGGATGCATGAATAGGTCCTCAAAATAACTTTGCTTTAATTAGGAGGTTGAGATGAATAATAGATCAGTATCTATTTTTAATAAACTAAGACCAGTAAGTGTTGGCTTTGATTCAATTTTTGATAATTTTGAATCAATGTTTAATGATGATTTTTTTGATTTAGCACCATCATTTACTACAAATTATCCACCATATAATATTGTTAAATCTGGGGATAATAAATATGATATAGAACTTGCGCTAGCGGGTTTCAATAAAAAAGACATAGATGTATCTGTTCAAGATGGACTATTAACCATAGAAAGTCGGGATAACAATGCTGAGTCTAATAATGATACCCATGATGAATTATTACATCAGGGTATTTCAAAAAGATATTTTAGGAAAACATTCACTATTGCTAATGATGTAGAGATAAAAGGAGCTGAACTAAAAGATGGTCTTCTGAGAGTTTCTATGGAAAGAGTGATTCCTGATGAGAAAAAGAGACGCGTCATTGACGTTCTTTAAATATAACGGCGAGTTTATTCTCGCCGTTTTTTTTAGTTTAAGTATTCATGGAAGTTTCTCAAACGTTTTAAAGTATTAGTTTTCTTAAGTGTAAAACATAATTCATCAATAGAAGGTGCTTTGAGCTTAGCTGTAAGACCAAAACGAATAACTGGGCCAATATCTTTAAATTTAAGATTCATATCATTACAGACTTCTTTAATTGAATTACTAATATCTTCTTTAGCTTGAAAATCATTTTTTTCAAGTTTTTCTATGGTATTTGTAAGAATTCTTCTTGATAAATCAACTTTTATACCTTTAAAATTACTCAAGTCATACTTAAGTTCATCATGAAAATAATGAGTTATTCCTGCAGCTATATTTTTTAAATTATAATCTCTATCAATTCCTAAATTTAATATAGTTTCTAGATATTCTCTATCCTCTACTTTGACACCTAAAGAATCTAAATAAGGAATAATCATGTCTGCAACATCTTTAATTTCTTTATTTTTTATATAATGTTGGTTTAACCAATTAAGTTTATCATAGTCAAATATAGCGGATGACTTTGTAACGTTATGTATAGAAAATAATTTTACTAACTGATCAATAGTAAAAAATTCTTCATCTTTATGAGACCATCCTGTTTTTGCAAGGTAATTAATTAACGCCTCAACAAGATATCCATCCTCTAGAAAGTTATTTATATTTACCGCACCATGTCTTTTCGACAATCTTTTTCCATCACTTCCATGAATCATTGGTAGATGACCAAATTTTGGAGGCTTATGACCAAGAGCATTGAATAAGTTAATTTGGATAGCAGTATTACTAAGATGATCATCACCTCTAATTACATGAGTTATTCCCATTTCTGCATCATCAACAACAGATGTCAAATTATACGTAGGTACACCATTTGAACGTAATATGACAACATCATGGAAAGTTTTAGGGTCAAATGTGATATCATCATGCACCATGTCTTTTAACGTTATACTTTTTTCAGTAGAGTTCTTAAACCTAATTACATGTCCAGGCTTATTAAGTCTGTTATCATATTGAATATTTAAATCCGTATCCTTTGTCTTTTCATTAACCTCAATCTTGTCATAGTAAGCTGATTTAGATTCAAGTAAAGCTTCAATATGATCTATATAAATATTAAATCTCTTTGATTGATATGTAACTTCGTCGTCGGATTCAAGTCCAAGTAAATTAAGAGCAGAAATTATTGAGTTACAATACTCATCTGTGCTTCTAGTGGTATCTGTATCATCTATTCTTATACAAAAACTGCCTCCTTGGTTTTTTGCAAAGAGCCAAGAAAATAGTGCTGTTCTGACTCCACCTATATGAAGCCATCCTGTAGGGCTTGGCGCGAATCTAGTTTTTATCATATTTATAACGTCATTTTAAAATCGTCTACTAATGCACCGGGTAATGTTGATGTGGCGGTCGACCTCTCTTCATAAGTACTCGAATCCATTATTAATTGTTGTTTATCTGTTAAATCAATTAATTTATCACCAAATATATTATATACCGTTTCATCGAACCTCATGGTATTTATTGGTCCTTGAAATTCTCCATCACTCACTTTAAAACAACCAAATCTTGTTAGCCCCGTAATTCTTCCATTATTTCTATCAGAAAAGTTCAGATACCATAGATTGCTAATATATATACCATTATTGAGTGAATTGAGTATTTCATCAGATTTAATACTACCCTCTTTTAGTTCTATTGAAACAGGTGACTCATAATACTCTGCCGCATTATGATTTACAGAATACTCTAATGCCGATCTCGGTGAAATCAAGGATTTTTTATATTCACCATCTACAATAAGTTCTGTAATATCTGGTTTAATAAAACCATCAGAATGGAATTTCGGAGAGATACCATTAGTAAGATTTTCAACAAAAGTTATTTTTTTATCGAAAAATTTGTCTCCCTTACACATCTGGTGTAATGGGCTTGTACCAATTTTATTAGCTTTATAACTAAACCCACCCCAAGACATCATATCTATAATTTCATTTAACGCAGATGGTGATAGATATACCTTATACTCTCCTGGCTTTATAGACTGTTCTTTATTATCTAGGACATTAAGTTTTTCGATGCTTTCGCTAAAAAGGCTATTAAATCTATTGTCATCCCAGATTTGATCAGAGTAATTTTGTTTTATTGCTTTACCACTCTGAGTATAAATTGACCAATCAAAATTAAAAGATTCACTATCATGCCAATTAAATTGGCCCATAGAGTTAGCAAAGCCTCTAGCTATCGAACCACTTGATAGTATGCCAACTAGATCTAAGTTTTTAGCACTATGAAGAATACTATTTGTTATTGAGTATTTATCAATGGTTGCTGACTTTGGACTCTCTAATGTTGAGTTAATATTTTTTTCATAAATAAGATATGGATCATTGGGTAATTCAGGAATTTCTCTTCTTAAAAAACCCAATGTTCTTCGTAAAATCAAAATATCCTTATCATATTCAGAGCTGAGTCTAATAACTGATGTTAGTGTCTTTCTATTAAGAATAAGATTAAGTGTGAGTGTGATTTGTTCTACATTTCCTGGTTGTCTTATTTTGCCATGATTAAACCTAACAAAATCAGTTTTTTCCATATCTAGATTTAGAATAAGTATTTCATTAGGCTCAAGGTTATTAAAGAGCTCTTGTGAGATTTTTTTAAAATAATCCTTCACTACATGCCTCCAAAGACGTCAATATTTTTAAATAGACATGTTGGAGTAGAATGACCAACAAAAATAGTTTGGTTAGGCTCTCCTTTGCCACAATTGGAAGTTCCTAAAATTCTATTAGTGTCTTTATTACCTACCTTAATTAGGTTCTGCCAAAATGTTTTTGTAATACCTCTATAATTTGGGTTTTTAACTACACCGCATAATTTTCCATTTTTGATTAATGTCCCTTTTTCACAACCAAATTGAAATTTATTTCTATGATCATCTATTGACCATGAATTATTTGTCTCTAGTAAAATCCCTTCTTCAATAGATGAAATCATCTCATCAAAACTATCATTTCCTGGCTCTAGGTTAATGTTTCCCATTCTATCTATTGGCGGTCTATTCCAACTCGAAGCTCTTGAGCAGGCTACATAATCTAAATCACTCCTTTGACTAGAAAATAAACTACCAATTGGTCTAATTAATAGTCCATTTTTTATTAGATATTTTTTTTCCGCATTAGTACCATCATCATCATAATTATAACTGGCCAATTCCGTTTCCATAGATGGATTAAATGTGACATTAAGAATGTCTGATCCATATTTATATTTACCAAACATATCTGGTGATACAAAACTTGAGCCAGCATAATTACGCTCATCACCTAATATTCTATCCAGCTCTAGCGGGTGCCCTATTGATTCATGTATTTGCAAGATCATCTGGTCAGGCGCGATAAGAGCATCTGTCATCATATTTTTACAGTTAGGAGCTTTTGATAACTCAACAGCCTCTTCTGCTAAACTGCCTGCTTTCTCAATCATATCAATACTATCAATAAAATCATATCCAACTTGTCTTGCATGTGCATGACCACCAAATGTTCTTGTTTGAATTTCTTTTTTATGCTCAGCAGAGACTATAATCTGAGGTAATAAATAAGATATCTTTTGTCTTACATGTGATTCATTTGTATCTAAAAATAAAGTCTCTATCTTATTAAATCTTGTACTCGCACCCCAGTTAGATATAGTCGGTTTAGATTTTAAAGCCTTGTTTACATTCAATAAATAATCTGCTTTGTCCTTAGTTGATACTTGCGCCCAATGCTCATCAGCATTTGTATAATAATTTCCGGCTTGGCTTTTAATTTGTTTGAAATCAGGTATGAATGTTAATTTGTTTTTTGAAAATTCTGCCCAATCTTGAGCAGACTTAACTGCATCCATAATACCTTCTTTTGAAAGATTGCTTGTTCCAGCATAGCCATATCCTCCCTGATGTATAATAGTGACCATTAATCCATCATCTTCAGATATAATAATAGGTTCAACAACACCTCTAGTAGCAGATATGATATTTGTATACTTGCTTACAAAACGGAATGAACAGTAATCAACACTAGGAAGTAAAGGTTTAACGTGGTTTATAAAATCATCTTTCATGGTAGAATGATATTATAACACCTGGTTATTAGTATGCATAATGTTTACCCACTAATAAAGAAATCTAATTTCCCTATAATTTATAGGGGGTCTTTAAAAACCCTTCAAGTTAATTTAGGCTATAAATGTAACCAGTCATGTCTTCATTGTCATGTGAATGCCGGGCCTAAAAGAAAAGAAATGATGTTAAAAACAACAATGGATGATGTTTTAAATTTTATCGATGAATTTAACATCACTACCATAGACTTAACTGGCGGGGCTCCAGAACTAAATAGTGACTTTGAATATTTAGTTTCTCAAGCAAGAATGAGAAAATGTCATGTTATTGATAGATGTAATTTAACAATATTATTAGAGCCAAATAAACAACATTTATTTGAATTTTTCTATGATAACCAAGTAGAAATAATTGCTAGCTTGCCATGTTATGAAGAGAAAAATGTTGACTCACAACGAGGAAAGAATGTCTTTAACAAAAGCATAGAAAGCCTAAAAAGATTGAATAGATTGGGTTATGGCTTTTCAGAAAATCATAAACTTAATTTGGTTTATAATCCTCTAGGCCCATATTTACCCAGTTCGCAAAAAATCTTAGAGAAACAATATAAACTTAAATTAAAAATTAATCATGGCGTCGTATTTAATAATTTATATACACTGACTAACATGCCTATCTTAAGATTTGGGAGTACTCTGATATCTAATAATAGGTTTAATGAGTATATGAAACTCTTAAAAGATAATTTTAATAATGAATCAGTTGAAAAACTTATGTGTAAATCACTTATTAGTGTAGATTATCAAGGCTATGTATATGATTGTGATTTTAATCAAATGTTAGGAATAAATATGAGTAATATACAAAAAAAACATATTACTCAGTATGGTAAAATTAATTCATGTCGTAAAATTAATACCGCAGATCATTGTTATGCTTGTACAGCTGGATCCGGGAGTAGTTGTGGTGGGTCATTAACTTAGATCATATAATCATGATATCTATAATAATACCTACCAGAAATGAAGAAAGAAAAATAGTTACTACACTTAGATGCCTTCAGGAAATTCGTAAAAAGAAAATATGCGAAATCATCTGTATTGATGGTTCTAGTATCGATAAAACAATAGAAAAAGCTCACAATCTAACTGATATTATATTGAAGCATCAACCATGTCGTTCGTTGCAGTTAAATATTGGTGCTAGTGTCGCCTCCGGTGAAATACTTCTTTTTTTACATGCGGATACAACAATATCACCTGAAGAAATTATCAATTTAAATAATGGTATTAATAAAATAAAATGGGGCTTTTATAAAATAAAATTTGATAGTAAAAAAATACAATTTAAAATTCTAGCTTTTTTTATAAACCTACGTTCAAAAGTATTTAAATATGCAACAGGAGATCAAGCAATATTTGTAGAAAATAAATTATTTAATTCTATAGGTGGTTTTAGTAATTTGAAACTTATGGAAGATGTTAATATTTGCTCAAAATTACTTAAAATTCATAGGCCTTTTTTTAATAAATTTCATGTAATTACATCGTCAAGACGGTGGGATGATTATGGTTTTATATCGACAATATTTAAAATGAGATTATTACGATTGATGTACTATCTAGGTGTGAAGACAGAATATCTAGAAAAGCAATATAAATGATATCTATAAATATATTTTCTAAATGCCCATTTTATGGTAATCCAAAAACACGATTGAATAAGTTACTAGGTGTTGATGGGTGTAAGTTTATAGCTCAGCAAATGCTTATAATGTTATTAGATGAATTATGCTCATTAAAAGAGATTGCAGATATAAAAATCTGGGTATATCCGAATTATGAGCATAAATGGTTTAATTTATTGTCAAAAAAATATGGTGTTACGTTACATAAACAAGTTGGCGCTAATCTAGCTAGCAGAATGATTACTTGTCTAGACAATGAATCTAATAATTATACAAAAACAATTTTAATCGGTTCAGATATCCCAAGTTTTACCAAAGATTTATGTATTGAAGCAATTGATTTTTTAGATAAAAAAGATGTTATTTTAGGTAAATCAAGGGATGAAGGATTCTACCTCATTGGTATTAAAAAATATAATAAATTTATTAAATTAGACGGAGAAAAAATAGAATATAAAAAATTGAAAATCAATATAGAAAATCTCAAGCACTCAGTTCATACTTTAGAATCACTCAAAGATATAGATACACCTAATGATTTATTAAATTTATAAATCTCTATCAGGAAAGTGTTTTGTTGGATCTTCATTATTATCATATAATTCATTAAGTTTTATATATTTCATGTATGTGTTAAACATTGTTGTTATTGCTACTGTAAATCCATCTATACCTTGAAATATTCCGCCTTTAAAAATAAGTTTTTTAAAAAAAGCAAATACAGAATGTGTGATAGGCCTTATAGAAGATCTCTTAATACCGTTTATGTGCATGGTCTTAGCGCTTTGAGTGCTATAAAAATTAATTTTGTTAATCCAATCAGTATATGAGTGATATGTATAATGTATAATATGTCTATCTATTTTAGATGCTGCTGAATCAACGAATGCATGAGATGTGCTCATTGTGTAATTTACTAATTCCCTATTATATAATCTTGTAACTCTATCAGGATAGAAGCTTGCTGCTTTAATCCATTTATTTCCACAAAAGTTTCTTCTTTTAAAAGAAAATGCTGCATGATTTGTATTATCTAAATCAAGCTGATTGATATAGTTTATCAAATCATCCTCCAGTCTTTCATCTGCATCAAGACTAAACACCCATTTATGAGTTGCAAAAGATGCTGCTAGTTTTTTTTGTGGCCCATCTCCTAAAAAAGCTTGATAATATACTCTTGCTCCTAATTTTTCTGCGATTAATGTCGTCTTGTCGGAACTAAGAGAATCCAATACAATTATCTCATCGCATATTTTTTGTAAAGACATAATGCAATCTTTAATAAGGTTTTCATTATTTAACGTAATAATTGTGCCGCTAATTTTATTCATAAATTACTGATTAATTCTTGGAGTCTTTTAAAATGATTATCATAATTATAGCGTTCTGTTGCAAACATATCAGCATTTATTGATAGTTTTTTTCTAAGGTCTTTCGAACAATATAGTTTTTCTATATTATTAGATAATGAATGATAGTCTTTAGTTTTAAAAAGCAATCCATTTTCTTCATGAGTTATAATCTCTGGAACGCCACCAGCATCGCTACCGATTACGGGTGTGCCCATCAACATAGATTCTGCCATGACTAAACCAAAAGTTTCCTCATATGTGGGCAGAATAACCGTGTCTAGTACTGACATAATCTCCATTGGTTTTTTAGTAAAAGACATAACTTTTACTCGGTTGGTTAAACTATATTTTGTAACTAATGACATAAGGTGATTCAAGTAATCTTGATTCATGCAGTGACCTATTAATAATAATTGTATATTATATTTTGATAACTCATTTATAGACTCTATGACCAAGTGTTGCCCTTTTTGTTCTTCAATTCTCGAAAAAACACCAATTGTAAAATAATTTATATTAAAATTTATATCTTTATAAAAATCAGTTTTTATAATAGATTTTTTACCAGAAGGCTTTGTAATACCATAAGTAAGTTTTTTTATTCTTTGAGGATTTATAGAGAGGTACTTTTTACAGTCATTTAATAAATTTTGAGTAATTACTATTACTAAATCTATGTTTTCATATATAAATTTATGATAAAAGTCTTTTTTATTCCTTGTAATTTTCATTTGTCTGTAATACACGATTTTAATCTTTTTTTTAGAAAACATTTTAATTAAAACTGCGAAAAACAAATCCTTAGTCCAACTCACATGTATTATATCTATATTGTGGGTTTTAATAATTTTAATAATTTTATATATATTTATAAATATATTTAGAATTGATATCTTTCCTAGTCCAAATAATGGTGATTTCACGTTTTTACATATATAACTATCTTTTTTGCAAATAGAAAAAATATTTTTAGTTGAATTATGATAGTGATTGACTAGTTTTATAAAATAAAGCTCGAGGCCTCCTTTATCGGGTGATGTGCATATAGCTAAAATCTTATTCATAAATCTTACAATATTATAGCAAATATGATGAGATTAAGGTATGGTATAATTTTTTAAAGTGATTAATATGAAGAAGATTTTGGTAACAGGTGGCGCAGGTTTTATAGGCTCTCACTTATGCAAGAGATTACTAGATCAAGATAATGATGTTCTTTGTGTAGATAACTATTTTACTGGTAACAAAAATAATATTAGCGATTTAATGAATCATCCTTTTTTTGAGGCTATACGTCATGATATTTGTTTTCCTTTGTATGTTGAGGTTGATGAAATTTACAATTTAGCTTGCCCTGCCTCACCTGTACATTACCAACATGACCCAGTGCAAACAACAAAAACAAGTGTTCATGGTGCAATAAATATGTTGGGTTTAGCGAAAAGAATCAATGCCAAAATTCTTCAAGCATCTACTTCAGAGGTTTATGGGGACCCTGAAGTTCACCCTCAAGTTGAAAAATATTGGGGAAATGTGAATCCAATTGGTCCTAGAAGTTGTTATGATGAAGGCAAGAGATGTGCAGAAACTCTATNTTTTGATTANAAAAGGCAACATGATTTAAATATTAAAGTAGTCAGAATATTNAATACTTATGGTCCCAATATGCATCCAAATGATGGNAGAGTAGTAAGTAACTTTATTATGCAAGCTTTNTCAAATGAAGACATAACCATATATGGTGATGGTGAACAAACAAGATCCTTTTGCTATATAGATGATTTAGTTGATGCGATGACAAAAATGATGGATACAGATAATACAGTCGTGGGACCAATTAATCTTGGTAATCCAACAGAATTAAAAATAATTGATTTAGCAGAGAAAATTATTAAACTCACTAATTCTAAATCTAAGATTGTAAATAAGGACTTACCTGTGGATGACCCAATCAGACGCAAGCCTGATATTAGTATCGCAAAGAAAGAACTTAATTGGCAGCCAAAGATTGATATTTTAGATGGTTTAAAAGAAACTGTAAAATACTTCAAAAAACGTTTTTAAGATAATGCCTGTCAAAAATACTGACATTTTAGTAATTAGAAATGACAAAATAGGCGATTTTATTTTAATATTACCGGCAATATCATGGATAAAAAAAAATATCCCTCAGGCAAAAATAACCTGTATAGTTTCAAAAGAAGTTTCACCTTTAGCAAAACATTGTAAAAATATCGACAATATTTTAGTAGATACTTCTATAAAAGAATTAATTAAAGAACTAAATAAACTTAGTTTTGATATATCAATATCATTTTTTTCTACATTTAGAATTGGATATATCTTAAAAAAGATTAATATACCAATCAGAATAGCGCCTAAAACTAAACTTGCTCAGTTCTTTTATACTCATAGAATTTTACAAAAAAGATCCAAATCTAAGAAGCCTGAGTATGAGTATAATATTGATTTAGTAGATGAAATGTTTCAAATTATTCAATTAAAAAATATAGAAAATATAGATGGTACTCCATATTTAAGCTTAGACTATGAAGAGAGTATAAAACATAGAAAGTCATTTATAGAAAAATATAAACTTAATGAAAATAAGAAAATAATATTTATACACCCTAGTACTGGTGGTTCATCTAAAGGTCTTTCTATAGATTTATATGCAAACATATGCAAAGGTTTAAGGAAATTTGATGACTATAATTTTATGATTCATACTTCTAAACATGACATTAAAATTGCAAAAAGACTTATTGATGAAGCTAAAACTGATGTCTCTATTAAGATGATAGATACTACCGACGATTTATCAGAAATGGTATCTAATATAAATATTTGTGATATTTTTATGGCAGGATCAACAGGGCCACTTCATATTGCAGGTGCATTAAATAAGAAAACAGTAGCTTTTTATCCTAAAAAGAAATCATCAACAAGTCTAAGATGGGAGACAATAAATGATTTTAAAAAAAGATTAAGTTTTAGTGATATTAATAAGTCAAAAAAATATATCACCATAGAATTTAAAAAAACCTTATTGGAAATTCAAAAATTTATAGGTTCAGATGATATAGTTTAGTGATATATCAAATACTTCTTTGGCAGATATTTCTCTAAGGCAATTTAAATGCTTTAAAGGGCATGTTCTCTGATGACATGGGCTACAATCTAAGTTTTTATAGATGACTTCTCCTTTGTCATTGCTAATTAATGGGGGCGTATAAAATGGTGATGAAGAACCATATAACGCAATAATTTTACAATCTACTGCTCCTGCAATATGCATCAAACCAGAATCATTAGATATTACAAGATCAGCCGAGGATAAAAGATAAATAACTTCAATCATAGATGTATTGCCAATGAGAGATTTAATATTTTTAGATTTTTTTTGATGTTCTATATCATTATTTATAGAAGTATCTTTACCCAAAAAAAATATATTGTGGTCAGTATCAAAAGAGTTAGCTAGGTCTAACCAGTGACTTAAGGGCCATTTTTTAGCATTACCAAATTCAGCATCGGGACATAACATGATATTTTTTTTATCAATATTGATATTATACTTTTGTATAATATTCTGTTTAATGTCATTAAGAATTTTTAACTTAGGCCGTATACTAATGTGATATTTTTGGTCAATTAAATTTAAATATCTTTCCACCATTGGTCTCTCAAACTTAGTATACTTGAAACCCTTATTAATTAAAAAATTTCTGAACTCAGTAAGATAACCAACTCTTTCTGGTATATCCGCAAACCAGGGAATAATTGATGACTTAAAGCTATTTTGTAGAATAAAAGATGTTGTATATTTGTTGTTTTTTAACTTTTTTGCCAATCTCAATCTTTTTATAAAGTCAAGTTTTCCATGCTGAATGTCTAATACATATTTATTATTAACCTGAGGCATTAGATTAACCAATTCTAAAATTTCAGGTTTTACAACAACATCTATAATACTATCTGGATTATCTAATCTTAATTTAATGATAAAGGATTGTGCCATGAGTGTATCACCAACCCAGGCAGGCATTATAATTAAAAATTTCTTATTTTCTTTCATGTATTATTGGATAACCAATCCAAATAAGATTTCACGCCTGCTTCTAATGATATAAAGTTTCTACTATAGCCTTTAGATTTTAGTAAACTCATGTCAGCTTCAGTGAATGCTTGATATTGACTTTGAAGACCTTTAGGAAAATCAATATATGCCATAATTGCATTAGGATCTTCGGATGCATAATAATCTAATACACAACTAGCAACATCATTAAAAGTTCTACTAGTGCCTGTGCCAACATTATAAATCCCCGATATTGAAGGATTGAGTTTAAACCAATTTTTAACCTTAACTGTATCATCCACATGAATGAAGTCTCTTCTTTGTTCTCCATCTTCATAACCATGACTTCCCTTAAAAAGGTTTATACAGCTGTGAGTCTTTCTTTGATTGAAAAAATGATAAACAACACTCGACATACCCTCTTTATGATGCTCCCTAGGACCAAATACATTGAAATATCTTAAACCAACAACCTGTGAATTTATTTTAGACATTTTCTCACGATAATAATTATCAAATAATAATTTAGATTCTGCATAATGATT
>NZZP01000041.1 GCA_002698665.1 Gammaproteobacteria bacterium
AAGATTTTATCTTGTTTAATTCCTTTTGAAGACTAACAATCGATGACAAAATATTTTTTTTATTTGTCTTGCATATATCTTTCCACATCAAAGGATTGCTCCTAGAGAGTCTTGCAAAATCTTCAAAGCCACCGCCAGTATAATCTTTAATATTTTTTATTAAATTAGAGCTGAGAATGTTATTAACTAATGCAAATGATATTAAATGCGGGAGATGACTCGTAATGGACATCACTTTGTCATGAACAAGTGAATCAATAAAGTGCACTTTACATGTCAAATTAGACCAAAATTTAGCTACATCAAGTTTTACACGCTTATTAGTAATTTTAGTTGGCGTCATTAAGACGACTGCTGATTTGAAAAGATTTTTATCAGCATTGAGAATAGAGCTAGATTCTTTACCAGTTAATGGATGAGAGCCAACAAAATTATCTTGTAAGTTTTTGGGTATCAGATTTGTTATGGATACCTTAGTGCTACCTATATCTGTAATGTATGCTCTCTTATTATACTTACTGATTTGAGAAAATATTGATTTATAACTACTCAATGGAGTACAAATTATTATTAAGTCAGCTGATGATAGATAGGAGTATTTTTTATCTTCATAATCATCAATAATCTTTTTTCTTTTAGCATATATTAATGCTTTTCTCTCTATATCATAAGCATAAATATTTTTAGCTAACTTGTTAGCTCTAATAGCACTGGCCAGGGATGCTCCCATCATACCAAGACCATATATAAATATTGAATTATGCATTAATCTTACTCATAATTTTTTTCAATGATTTTATAAAAGATATGTTTTCTTGCCTGGTACCGATAGTCACTCTTAAATAGCTTTTCAGATTATAATTATCTAAAGGTCTCAAAATAACCCCATTCTCTAAAAGCTTCTCAAAAACATCATTAGCATTTTTGCCCAAATATATAGTTAGAAAATTTGTATATGAGTCAAGATATTTGATATCTAATTTATCTAATTCTTTTTTAAGATATAACATCCCATCATTATTACTAATGAGGCTTGATTTGATGTACTTTTTATCTTTAAGGGATTCGACTGCCATAGCTTGGGCAACATAGTTTACATTAAATGGTTGTCTGATTTTGTCTAAATTACTAATTATTTTATCAGAACCAAGCCCATACCCTATTCTTATACCTGCAAGTGCATGAACTTTGGAAAATGATCTCGTTATTACAACATTTGAATATTTCTTGAGTAATATAATACAATTTGTCATACCCATATACTCAGAGTACTCAAAATATGCCTCATCAATTACTATTAATATTCTTTTGGGGACAGTTTTTATAAAATCATCTAAATCCTTAACAGAAAGTATGGTCCCAGTCGGGTTACTTGGATTAGCAATAAATATCATTCGCGTTTTTTTAGTAATTTTTTTATTTAATTCGGATAAGTCTGTGCCCATAAATCCAAAACCTTGAGACATTTTAGGTTTAGTCTCCACAATGGTAGCATGCATGGCATTAGATATAATTTTATAGACTAAGAATGAGTGTTTGCTAAAAAGTACTTCAGATTTATCATTCAAATATAGTCTAGCAAGTAGTTCTAAAATCTCATTAGAACCATTTCCGATAATTATATTATTTAATTTTATATGTGGCTTATTAATATAGGCAACTAAATTATATTTTAAATCATAGCATTTACTATCTGGGTATCTATTAACAGAATTTGATATTTTTTTTGCTATAGCTAAAGATTTTGGGCTTGGTCCATATGGATTCTCGTTAGATGCTAATTTTACAACATTTCTAAGGCCATATTTTTTCATGACAGAGTCTATGCTTTGCCCGGGCTGATATGTAGATGTTGTAGTTTTCTTTCTCATAGAGCTAGATACTTTTTGGATATGAACCTAAGTGCATAAAGAATACACAATTATTTTTAATTTTTTCTAATGATCGTTTGACAATTTTATCGTCAATATGTCCATCTATATCTAACATAAACATGTACTCCCAGTTATTAATTTTAGTTGGTATTGACTCAATTTTAGTCATGCTAATATTGCTATCCGATAAATATTTAAGCACATTATTTAATGCTCCGGATTTATTAGGAACCGTAATGAGAATAGATGTTTTGTCAAAGCCGCTAGAATTAACAAACTGTGATCCTATTACAATAAATCTAGTAGTATTATCAACGTTATCATTAATATTATTTCTTAGAATTGTTAAATTATATAATTTAGAACATGACCTGCTAGCGATTGCAGCCGAGTCTTTTAAGTTAGACACTTTTTTTGCAGCTGCAGAATTACTACTTAGGATATTTCTCTTTATATTTGGTAGATTTTTATTTAACCATGCATCGCATTGTAAAAATGTTTGCTCATGCGCGTAAACTTTTTTAATAGATGATATATTATTACAAGTTGATAATAAGCAGTGTTTTATATTTAGATTTACCTCACCACAAATTCTAACTTCACTTGCTATGAGATGCTGAAGCGCTTCTCTAACACTTCCCTGATTGGAATTTTCAATTGGAACAACTCCATAATCAACGGTTTGATTTTTAACATTATAAAAGATATCAGCAAGAGTCTTTGTATAATTCTTTTTAACAGATGAACCAAAAAATTTATTTAATGCGATGCTACTGTATGATTCTTCAGGACCTAGACACGAAATGGATAATTTTATTTCTAAAGAGAGACATGCTGAAATGATTTCTTTATATATACTTTGGATATGCTGTTTTGAAAGTGGCCCCTCATTCAGACGTTCAAGTTTCTTTAGAATTTGAGTTTCTCTTTCAGGCCTATATAATGACTTATTATCCGAGCTATCTTTAGCTTTTTTAATTTTTTGAGCCAGCACACCTCTTTGATTTAACGACTTTAAAATCTTCGTATCAAGCATATCTATTAGTTTTCTTATTTTTTTAAGGTCGTCACTCATTTGCTATATTTTCAGTTGATATTGCTACTAGTTTCTCGTCATCTTGAAGAACTTGCAATCTAACACCTTGCGTATTCCTACCAATAATAGGCATATCATTAACAGATATTTTAATTGTTTTACCTTTATTTGTAATCATTATTATGCGATCATTATCACGCACATTAACAGCTCCAACGACCTTTCCGTTTCTCTTGCTGGCTTTTATACCAATTACACCAACGCCACCTCTTTTTTGAGTATTATAATTATCTATTGAAACCCTATTACCATAACCATTCTCAGTTACTGTTATTATTTCTCCATCTATGGGTTTTAAAATTGAAACCAATCTTGTATCTTTTGCAAGATTAATACCTTTTACACCTAGAGTGCCTCTAAATCTTTCACGAACATCATTTTCAGAAAATTTGATAGCTTTACCATTTTCAGCAACAAGCATTATTAGGTCATTTTTAGCAGTATAGTGTGCACCTAATAACTCATCTCCTGATTTTAAAACAATCGCCTTCAAGCCAGTGGTTCTAATTTTTTTAAATAACTTAATAGGTATTTTATTTATCATGCCATTTTTAGTTGACATGAATAAATATGCATCATCCTCAAAAGAATTAACAACTACGAAAGTACTGATTGATTCATCAGTGGTTAATGGTAAAACATTATTAATTGGTCTTCCACGAGCCTGTCTGCTTGGATCAGGAATGTCAAATGCTCTAATCGCATAGACTTTACCAAACGTAGAAAAACACAGAATAATATCATGCGTATGAGCATGACAAATTAATTTAGCTTCATCTCCATCCTTGAATTTAGTAGCATTAATTCCTCTGCCACCTCTTTTTTGACTTTTAAAATCTGCAGCAGGTAGACGTTTCACATAATCTGCTTTAGTAAGGACTACAATAACTTCCTCCTTCTTAATTAAATCTTCTTTTTTTAACTCGCCTTCATCATTTGAAACTATAGACCTCCTTGGTTCTCCATACTCATCTTTAACCTCTAAAAGTTCTTTTTTCATTACAGCATCTAATTCTTTAGTGCTATTTAAAATCTTAATATAACCTTTTATTTCTTCTATTGATGACTCGTAATCGGTAAATATCTTGTCTTGTTCTAGATTAGTAAGTTTTTGGAGTTTTAGATCAAGAATAGCCTGCGCTTGTGTAGGTGATAATTTATATAGATTTTTCTCTAAACCATACTGATTATTATCAGGTATAAAATCTTTAGTTTGTTTATCTACAATACCAAGAAATTTGCTCATACTTCCTGGCTGCCAACCTTTTGATATTAACGCAGTCTTAGCTTCCATAGTATTTTTAGATTTTTTTATTAGTTTGATAATCTCGTCGACATTAATTAAGGATACACCTAGTCCTTCTAGGGTATGAGCCTTATTTTTTGACTTTTCTAGGTCAAAAAGAGTTCTTTTTGTGATTACCTCTCTTCTATGTTTAATAAACTCATTAAGAATTTCTGCGAAACCTAATGTTTTAGGCTCACCATCAACAAGACAAACCATATTAACAGAATACGAGGTTTGAGCATTTGTGTGTTTGTATAAAGATCCCAAAACTACTTCATGTTGCTCACCTCTCTTAAGTTCTATAACTAATCTCATTCCATCTCTATCAGACTCGTCTCTTAGTTGACTAATTTCATTAATTTTTTTATCTCTAACTAGCTGAGCAATATTTTCAATTAACCTAGCTTTATTGACTTGATATGGTAATTCTGTAAACACGATTGAGGTTTTATCATTATCTTTATTCTCCACGATATGTTTAGCTCTAATTTTAAATGACCCACGGCCATTTAGTAGTGCATTTTTAATTCCCCCATCATCTTTAATTTCTCCAAATGTCGGAAAATCAGGTCCTTTTAGATTACTTGCTTCAATTAATTTCTCAATATTTTCTCTTTCGCTTAGAGATGAATCGTCAATAATCGCTATAGTTGCATCAATCACTTCATTTAGATTATGTGGGGGAATATTAGTTGCCATACCGACAGCTATACCGGTGGACCCATTAACCAATAAATTTGGCACTCTAGTTGGTAATACAGTAGGTTCATTTTCTGAGCCGTCATAATTAGGAGAGAAATCTACTGTTTTTTTATCAATGTCTTGGAGAAGTTCATTTGACAATTTAGACATTCTAACTTCTGTATATCTCATGGCGGCTGGTGAGTCACCATCAACTGATCCAAAATTTCCTTGGCCATCTATTAATGGGTGTCTCATTGAGAAAGGTTGGGCAAGTCTAACAATAGTATCATACACTGCAGAGTCGCCATGTGGATGATACTTACCAATGACGTCACCAACTATTCTAGCAGATTTCTTATACGACTTATTCCAACTATTATTTAATTCATGCATTGAATACAAAACCCTTCGATGAACTGGTTTAAGACCATCTCTTACATCTGGTAGAGCTCTTCCAACTATTACACTCATGGCATAATCAAGGTATGACTGACGCATCTCTTGTTCAAAACGTATTTGTTGATTTTCTGACATATATTGTTTAAATAAGTTTATATGATATTTAAATACTATTTTATCATAAACCCCTCATATACACGACATAATTTGTAAAATAGCATAAATGGCTTAATTTGCAGTGTAATTACCATTTCATAAATTATTGAGAATTTTTAGTACCAATTAAGTATAATATAAGCATGTTGAGAGTAGACAGAATAATTTCAGCTGGTTGGCTCTTATCAGCCGACCTTACAAAAATAATAAGGAATCAGTCTGTTATCATTGATGGAAATATAATTAAAGATATCATTCCAACCAATAAAGTTAAGGACTTATATAAATCATCCCAGCATGAAGAATATCTGGACCATATGTTGATGCCTGGTTTGATAAATACAAACTCGCAATCAATATTATATTTACATAAAGGTAAATACAATAAAAAAATAAATAATAGACAGATAAATAGATTAACTCTTGAACTACAAAATAATAATCATGTAAGACATATAAAGTTAACATCAGATTTAGCAATATGTAATATGATTAAAAATGGTGTGACTACATTCTGTGATACAACCCTTTATCCAGAAATATTAATTGATAGAGTATTAAATTCAGGTATAAGATCCAACATCGGTCTACCGGTAGTTAATAAAAAAACAATATGGGCAAAGAATAATGAGGAATCATTTAGTAAAAGCTTAAAATTTTATGATGAATTTAAAAGTGAACCAAACATAACACTATCATTGAATTTACAATCAATAAATAACCTTGATAACAATTTGGCAGAAAAGTTTTTTGCAATTGCTAACGAAATTGATGTGCCTATAAGAATAAATATGTATCAAAGCAAGGATCAATTAGTGAGTTTTATTAAAAATAAAAAAAATAGACCTATTAAATATCTTAAAACCATCGGTGTATTGAGTAAATTATTCACTGCAATTAATCTAAATTATTTAACTGATGATGATGTAAAAATTATTAATAAATACGGTGTAAATATCTCTAATGATATTAGTTCTATAATATTGTGTCTTAAAAATATTGATAATATCATTAAATCAAATTTATCATTAAATGGAGGAAATATTCTCACAGATGGCTCATATGATTTGTTTGATATGATGCGTAAAGCATTATTGTTATCAAAAATATCCTCTAATAAGAAAAAAAATATTACCATCAAAAACTTATTGCAATCAATTACTATCAATGGTGTTAAAAGTTTGGGTCTGGATAATAAGATTGGTGTAATTAAAAAAGGTTTTTTAGCAGATATAATAAGTTTAAAGGTAGATAGTATTTATAGCACTGAAGAGATTCTCTATAATAACTTGGAAAATGTACTCATAAGCACTAGAATAGAAAATGTATGGGTATCAGGAAAAAAAATTCTGAATAATGCAAAACTAGTAACAATAAATGAAAAAATACTATATGATGCTTATCGAAAATATAATGAGTAGTTTATGGATATAAATCAGGACATTAAAGAAGTTGAAAATTTTGAAAATCATGCTCATCAATGGTGGAATAAGCGTGGACCTTATAAGCTTATACATAATCTTACACCTCTGAGATTAAATTATTTAGAAAATATAACGAAGATAGAAAATACTAAGATATTAGATATTGGTTGTGGTGGTGGATTATTATCTGAAGAACTTACTAAAAAAGGTGCATCTGTTACAGGTTTAGATGCATCCGAAAAAACCATAAAAATAGCAAAAAATCATGCAAAAGAAAATAATTTAAAAATTGAATATATTCATACCACATTGGATCAGTATATTAAAAGTTCAAAAAAGAAATTTGATATAGTAATATGTTTTGAATTAATTGAACATGTGCCAGACGCAGCAAAGTTGATAGAAAATATTAGTTCTGTGATTAATAAAAAAGGTTATATATTTTTATCGACAATAAATAGAAATATATTGTCATTTATTTTTGCAAAAGTTCTAGCAGAATATGTTTTCAATATTGTCCCTCAAGGGACTCATCAATACAAAAGATTTATTAAACCATTTGAATTATATGAATTATTAGAGAATAGTAAGTTTAAAACGGAAGATATAACTGGAGTTAAATTTAATCCTATAGACTCATCATTTTCATTTTCATCATTTAATAAGATAAATTATTTCTTATCAGCAAAAAAAATATGAAAGTAAAATGTGTATTGTTTGATTTTGATGGTACATTTGCTGATACATCAGTTGATATGTGTAATGCATTAAATACTATTTTAGAGCAAAAGAAATTTAAAACTGTTAATTGTCAAAATCTTAAAACCCATATATCTAAAGGGGCAGCAGGTATAATAGAATATGCTTCTACGGTAAATGGTAGACCTATTGATTCATCATTAATGAGAGCAGAATTTTTACAAGAATACTCTCAAAAATGTTTTGTTCATACTACGATGATACCCGGAATTGATTTAATAATAAAAAAAATGGATGAAATGTCAATTAAATGGGGTATTGTGACAAATAAACATTCTAAGTATGTCAAAAAGATTATTCAAGGCTTGTCCTTAGAGGATAAGATTCAATGCTTAGTTACCGGAGATATGTTGAAGGAGCCAAAGCCAAGTCCAGAAGGTCTAAAGCTTGCAATGGATATGTTAAATGTTAAATCATCTAATACTATCTATGTTGGCGATGATTTAAGGGATATTCAGGCTGGTAAAAATGCAAGCACATTAACCATTGCTGCTAATTTCGGGTTCGTAGATCTAACTGAGGATATTAATGTTTGGGATGCAAATCATATTGTAAATACTCCAAATGAACTTAATAATATACTTCTTAAATATTTATGATATGAACCGGAGTATTAACTTCAACTAGTTCAAATAAATTAATAACGTCGTCATTATACATCCTTATACACCCATGAGATGCTTCAGAACCAATTAAATTTTCATGTATCGTACCATGGATATATATGTATCTTTTATAAGTATCGACATTACCACCTTTATTAATCCCATCTTCTAAACCTTGTAACCATAGAATCCGTGAAGTAATAATATCTTCAGAACTATTAAAATACTCATCCTTTATCTTTAAGTTTTCATTTTTGGATAAATCATCTAGTGTTATATTATTCTTTAGTGGTTTTCTGCCTTTTAAGATAGTATTTTTTGGGAGCTTTGAACCAATTTTTTCAGCAATATAATGAAATCCTAACGGAGTCATGAAGGAATCATTCTCGTTTCCCAATCCAAATTTTGATGTAGAAATTTTATAAATATGTACAATCTTTCTCTCTTTTAGTAAATAAAGCTTTTGATTTTTTATTGAAATAATAATATTTTTTTGAAAGTCAAGATTAGGATATTTTTTTTTGAACTCATTCTGTGAATAACTTATGAGATTATCATTGTTATCCATAGTTAATATACCATTACATCATCATTGGCATCACTGGTATCTTGAGTTTTTGCCAGATTATTTCTTAATTCATCAAGTTCTTTAAGGTATTTTTTAGTAACACCACCAGTTACATACTCACCATTAAAACAAGATGAATCAAAATTCAAGACAGGAGAACTGTCATTTTTAACAGAGTCTATAAGACCATCTAGATCTTGATAAAATAATCTATCAGCTCCTATTAATTTAGCTATTTCTTCTTCTGTCCTTCCATCAGCAGCAAATTCATTACTAGCTGGCATATCTATGCCATAAACATTTGGGAACTTAACAGGAGGTGCGGCAGACGCCATATATACCTGCTTAGCACCTGCTTCTCTTGCCATGTCAATTATCTGTTTTGATGTTGTTCCTCTTACAATCGAATCGTCAACTAACAGTACATTTTTTCCGTTGAATTCAGAAGAAATTGCATTTAGTTTACGTTTTACAGATTGTGCTCTTTGAGATTGCTCGGGCATAATAAACGTTCTTCCAATATATCTGTTCTTAATAAAGCCTTCTCTATAGGGGACTTTTAGAGAAATTGATAATTCTAATGCTGATATTCGACTAGTATCTGGTATTGGCATCACAACATCAATGTCATGGTCATGCCAGTTTTTTATAATTTTATCTGCAAGGTTCTGACCCATCTTCATTCTTGCTGCATATACAGATATACCATCAATAATAGTATCTGGTCTTGCAAAATAGACAAATTCGAAAATACAAGGTGCATGTCCAGTTTTATCAGTACATAACCTAGAATGTACTTTACCATTAATATCTACAAATATTGTCTCTCCTGGTTTAATATCTCTTTCTAGCTTAAAACCGGCTGAATCTAATGCTACGGACTCGGAAGCAATCATTGTTTCTCTTTTGCCATTAACGGTTTTACTTCCATAACATAGTGGTCTAATTCCCATTGGATCTCTAAATGCAACTATACCTCTATCTGATATAACAGAAACGACAGCATAGGCACCTTTAACTCGTCTATGTACCCCTGCTACTGCGTAAAATACATCATCAGGAGTAAAAATATCTTTGCTGTGAAGTTGCAATTCATGAGCGAATATATTAAGTAATATTTCGGAATCAGACTTCGTGTTTATATGACGTCTATCTTCAGAAAATAAATTTTTTTTAAGCTCATTTGAATTAATTAGATTACCATTATGTGCTAATCCTATACCATATGGTGAGTTAACATAAAATGGTTGAGCTTCTGCAGAACTTGCTGCATGCCCGGCAGTGGGATAACGTACATGGCCAATTCCCAAATTCCCTTTTAATCTACTTATATGCTTCTTATCAAAACCATCTCTAACAAGACCTAATGATTTTCTGAGTGTAATTTTACCATTATTATTTGTTAGAATTCCAGATGCATCTTGTCCACGATGTTGAAGCACTGTGAGTGATTCATAAATATCGTGTACCACATTACCAGACCCATAAACAGCAACTATACCGCACATATGCTATATATTATATTTTAAATTGGAAACTATCAAAGATTGAATCACTAGTTTTCATGTATTTATCAATAAATTGATCAAAATATGGTATAAATTGAGATTCCACAATGATGTCATGGTCCATTAGCTCAATCTGATTGAGATAAAATAAGGTTATCGTGATAAATATCATTGCTTTTAAGAAACCAAAAATTAGCCCAAAGGCTTTATTGTAGAAAGCTAGGCCTACCAAAGATACAAACTTAGACATTATAAATCCCAAAAGGATAGCGATTATGATAGTGCCTATGATTATTATTAACACTGATATAAGTGCCAATAATTCTTTTGAAGTTATATATGCATTAATGGTATTAGTGATTATAGTAAAATTATCAGCAAAATATAATATTGATACTATCCAAACCAGTAAGGAAGACAATTCTGATACAAACCCCTTCAAGAATCCTCTTATTATCCAAAAACTAGTAAATAATAAAATTATTGTGTCGATTATTGGCATTAATTATTTATCATCTGTAGTTGACCAGAGTAACCAGCATAACTCTGAACTTTCTTGCTAAGTGTGTCTGCCATTGATTTATCAATAAATGGTCCAATAGCTATTATATTATCTTTAGTCTTTATAATAGACTGTATACCTATTTCACTCAGTAACTTTTTAAATTTTTTTTCATCATCTTTTGTTAAATCAGGGAAAGTCACTATCCATGACTGAACTTTTGATTCAATAATCTTAATATTATCAATATTAGAAATAGAATTATAAGTTGATCCTGGTTTATCAGTCTGATCAATATTATATGAAGGAATTTGTAGAGAGTATGTTATTTTATCAAAGTTTTTTAAATAAGTTATTACAGGACCACCGAACAAGTATACTGGTAGTATAGCGAAAGCAATGATAAAGTATGTTTTTTTATTCATTATATTTCTCATTTCTAGACCATAGTTCATTTTTATAAAAATTTAAAAATTCAGATACTGTATAAAATGAACCATAGATTACCAATCTATCATTAGATTTGAGTGAAGATATTGCAGATTGACATGCATCAGGTATTGATTTAAATGTATGAACATTCTTGCTATTAACTACACTAGACATATGAGTTTTAATTTCTTTTGAATTCACTCCTCTATCACTGTTTATTGTTCCGCAATACCATTGGTCAATTATATTAGCCATTGGTTTAATTAGACTATAAACATCTTTATCTTTTAAAAGTCCTATTACTGCATGAGTTTTCCTATATCTAGATTTGCTAATGTTATCGCTTAGTTTGATTGCCGAATCTGCATTATGCGCAACATCCACTATTATGTCGGGGTTTTGTGAAATCGTTTGGTATCTACCTTGTAAAAAAATATTATCTATACCTTTCTTTAAAAGTAATTCATTATCCAATATTTTAGGTTCTAAAATACTAATAGCTTGAAACGCAGCAGATGCATTATTATACTGAAAGTCACCTTTTAAAGGTAATGGCTGTAGCTCTAAGGATATATCCTTATTCTTCCAAGTCCAAGATTTTGAATGAAGATTTATGTGAAAATCACATTGATTATATAAAAATTTGGAACCAATTTTTTTTGCATAATTTACTAGTGCTAAAGGTGGATTAATATCAGCATAGATACATGGGCAAAAGGGCCTCATTACGCCAGCTTTTTCTAATGCAATACTTTCAATAGTTGTACCTAAGAATTCTGTATGATCTATTCCTATAGAAGTAATAATTGATAAATTAGAATCTATTATATTTGTTGCGTCAAGTCTCCCGCCTAAGCCAACCTCTAATATAGCATAATCAAGATTTTTTTTGTTGAATAGATGAAAAGCTGTCAACGTTGCAAATTCAAAATAAGTAAGAGTAGTATTGTTTCTAATAGAGTCAATATATCGAAATGATTCTATAATATCTTCTGTTTTCACATTATGTTTATTGATTCTTATTCTTTCATTATAATTAATAATATGTGGTGAAGTAAAAGTTCCTATAGATTTGCCACTTTCATATAATAAACTTTCTAAAACAGAAACAGTTGACCCCTTTCCATTTGTCCCGGCGACAATTATAACTTTATCTGCAATTTTTTTTATATCAAGTTTTTTATAAACTGATTTTATTCGCTCAAGCTTGAAATCTATATTTTTAGGATGGAGTGTTTGCTGCCAGTCAAGCCAATCTTGCAAACTATCTTTTTGTTTTGTTTTCATCATATCTACTCATTAAAGAAGATAATATTTCACTAAGTTTATTTTTTTGATTATTTCTATCTAGAATAAAATCTATTGTTCCATGTTTTTGCAGAAATTCACTTCTCTGGAAACCCTTGGGTAATTTCTCACCAACTGTTTGTTCAATAACTCTGGGTCCAGCAAAGCCTATGAGTGCATTTGGTTCAGCAATATTGAGATCACCTAACATAGCTAAACTCGCGGATACACCTCCCATAGTTGGGTCTGTTAAGATAGAAATATAAGGAAGACCTTCCTTGCTCAATTGATTTAATGCGGCACTGGTTTTTGCCATCTGGAATAGAGAAAAAAGTGATTCTTGCATTCTTGCGCCTCCACTAGCTGAGAAACATAGCAATGGAGATTGTTCCTCGATTGCTTTTTTAACAGCTAGTGTAAATTTCTCACCTACAACTGACCCCATAGAACCACCAAAAAATGAATATTCAAAAATGCAAGCTATAACGGGAACTTTATTGATACTACCTTGATAGACTAGCATAGCATCCTTCTCTCCTGTTTTTTTTTGTGTGGCAGCTAATTTATCTTTATACTTATCTTTATCTTTAAAATTCAACATGTCTACCGGAAGAACATCTGTGAGTATTTCAACTTTCGTATCTAAATCAAGTATTATATCAGCGCGCTTTCTTGCTGAAATTCGGCCATGATGATTACATTTAGGACAAACATGTAAGTTTTTCTCGTATTCAGCACGATATATAACAGCATCACAGTTAGGACATTTATGCCATAAGCCCTCAGGGACTGAGCCTTTACTGTCTTTTTTAGCTCTAATTCTTGATGGTAATATTTTATCTAGCCAGCTCATTTAGATGCTAAACTCCTGCTAATATCTTTAATAAATAAATTTATTTTATTAAACATCACTTTTTTATTCTTCAAGTTTTTCTCAATTAATTCTACTATAGAACTGCCAATTATTATACCGTCCGCAAATTTAGAAATATTTTTAGCAATTACACTATTTTTAATACCAAACCCAACAGTTATAGGTAAATTATTATTTGAAGTTTTTTTAATGTAAATAACTCTTTTCTTTAGCTCAGAAAAGTCACTAATTGAAGAACCAGTAATACCTTTAAGAGAAACATAATAAAGATAACCACTAGACATATCAATAATTTTTTTTAGGCGACTAGATTTTGTAGTTGGTGAGGCTAAAAATATTTGATCAAGATTATTTTCACGCAATAACTGATTAATTAACATTGATTCTTCAGGTGGCAAATCAACAATTAATACACCATCAACACCAATTAATTTTGCTTTTTTTGCGAACTTATGAACACCCATCTTATTAATAGGGTTCATATAACCCATTATCACGATGGGTGTAGAGAGGTCTTTTTTTCTAAAATTTTTAATTAAAGTAAATACATCGGTTAATGAAATATTCTTTTGCAAACACCTCTCAACACCTCTTTGTATAGTAGGACCATCTGCTATAGGGTCAGTAAATGGCACACCTAGCTCTATGATATCTACGCCTGACTTAACCATTTGATGCATAATTTTTTCTGTAGATCTAATATCTGGATCACCGCATATCAAATATGTTATAAACGCAGTTTCTTTTTCTTTGAATACCTGCGCAATTCTATTCATATTACTATTCCTTGCAGGGTCGCAATTGTATCGATATCCTTATCTCCTCTTCCTGATAAGTTAATTAAGATATTTTTTTTAGATTGTTTTCTTGCAAGTTTAAATGCATAAGCTAGAGCATGAGCTGTTTCAAGAGCTGGAATTATGCCCTCTTGTTCTGTTAAATAATAAAAAGCTTTTAAAGCCTCCTTATCAGTAACTGAGACATATTTCACTCTATTTAAGTCTTTTAATAAAGAATGTTCTGGGCCAACTCCCGGATAATCTAAACCAGCTGAAATTGAATGGGTAGATTCTATTTGCCCATTACTGTTCTCCATAATATAAGTTTTGTTGCCATGTAATATTCCCGGTTTACCTTTATTTAGTGGTGCAGCATGCTTATTTGTATTTAAGCCAAACCCTCCTGCCTCAACACCATATATAGCAACATTGTCATTGAGGTATGGATAAAATAAACCTATTGCATTTGATCCCCCGCCTACACAAGCAACTAGTATATCTACTTTTTTATTGATTTTTTTCATTTGAGATTTTGATTCGGTACCTATCACAGATTGAAAATCTCTTACAATCATTGGGTATGGATGAGGACCAGCTACTGAACCTATTATGTAATGTGTATCATCGACATTACTAACCCAATCTCTTAGCGCTTCATTTAAAGCATCTTTAAGAGTTCTTGATCCTGAATCAACAGGTATTACTTTTGCCCCTAATAACTTCATTCTGTATACATTAACTTTCTGTCTTTGAATATCATCACTACCCATATATACTACACACTCGAGATTATAACGGGCACAAGCAGTAGCAGTAGCTACGCCATGCTGTCCTGCTCCAGTTTCAGCAATAATACGTTTTTTGCCCATCTTTTTTGCAAGCATAGCTTGACCCATAGCATTATTGATTTTATGCGCACCTGTATGATTTAAATCTTCACGTTTCAAATAAATATTACAAGAACCTAAATCTTTGCTAATTCTTGACGCGTGATACATAGGTGTTGGTCTTCCGACATAATTATGTAGTTCATTTAAAAGTTCTTTTTTGAATGCAGGAGATTTAGCAATCTTATTGTATGCTTTTTCTAATTCTTCTAGAGGATACATTAGAGTTTCAGATACATACTTCCCTCCATAGTCTTTAAAGTGACCATTTTTGTCTGGGAATGACTTAAAATTAATTTTTTTCATTATTTCCTTTTTCAGATATTCTGACATTTTCTATAAATTTTTTCACTAGTATATGATCTTTTTTACCTATACCTGATTCCAATCCGCTGGATGCATCAACCCCATAAGGTCTATATCTTGAAATTAAATAAGTGACATTATCAGGATTTAAACCTCCTGCGATAATGCATTGTTGATTTTCAATTTGATTAGTAATCNTTCTATCGCTTAATACTGAATCCCAGTCAAATGCTATNCCTGTGCCACCTTGTTTATTTTTAATGACTGTATCAAGCAGATAACTGGNAACATGNTTATTGAAATTACTATCAAATGAAAGTTTATCATCTTTTACATGGATAGCCTTAATAAACTGATGCTTAAAGCTCAGACAAAAATTAAGAGACTCATTACCATGAAATTGAAGTATATCAATATCAACATTACTTATAATATTATCGATATAGGATTTAGATTGATTCATAAAAACTCCGACTATTTTTTGATTTGCATTTTTATGCTTAAGCAATATATTTGCATTTTCTATTGATAACATTCTAGGACTCTCAACAGAAAATATTAAACCTATATAATTTACATTTTCACAATCAGAAAGAAATTTAAAATCTTCTAACTGAGTTACTCCACAGATTTTAATTAATGTTTTATTCATGATAATAGATTAGATAATTCTATGAATATATAATCAATATACAAAAATCATTATAATATAATTAGGTCTAAAAATGTACTTATAAATAAGCATCTAAAATATGTTAAAACTTTGCTTAGTTAATATCTCATATTTTGATGGATAAGAAATACTCATTAAATATAAGCCACATGCTGGAACCATTGTTGCACATAAACTCCTATCACAGGAAGCTATTAAACCATTTATTGATTCAGGAGATTTGTCACCAGAACCTATTAATAGTAATTCTCCTATAATATTACGCACCATATGATACATGAAACTATTGGCAGTAATATCAATAGCTATATAATTATTGTTTTTAGTGATATTAATTGATTTAATATTTTTCATGGGACTTTTAGAGGTACACCCTGAGGACCTAAAACAACTAAAATCTTTTTCACCAAGCATATGTTTGGATGCCAACTCAATTTTTTGAAGGTCTAAATAGTCTGGATAATGCAGAGATTGCGAAGAAACAAATACAGATTGTTGTTTTTGGTTAAGTATAATATAACGATAAGTTCTATCTATTGCACTATATCTCGAATGAAAGTCATCTGATGTATGAAATATAGATTTAATAATAATATCATTGGGCATATTAGAATTGATGCCAGTAATCCATTTATAATCTGATCTTTTTTTTTCAGTATCAAAATGAATTATTTGTCCAAATGCATGGACACCGGTATCTGTTCTCCCTGCGCATATAGTAGATATTTCTTCATCTGCTATTTTAGAAATCGCTTTATCAACAAAATATTGAATCGTTTTATTAAGATGAGTATTTTGTTTTTGCCAACCAAAATAGTTTGTGCCGTTATACTCAACACATAATGCTAGTCTCATTATTTTATTTGCATATACAAGAGTTTGGCTTCATGTTTTTGTGCCTCACTACCAGTATTTACTATACCTTGGAGAATAGTTTTAGCATCATCAATATCATTTGATGCGATTAAAGCTCTAGCTAAATCAATTTGTGAAATATTGTCATCATCTACAATTTCATCAGGGGAATTAATTATACCATCATCAGAAATTGACTGATTATCATTTGTCTGATATTCAGCAACGTTATCTTTTACATTATCTTCTTGAGATAATAAATCTAATGAAGAATCTCTTCTTAGTTGTTTAGATCTAAGAACAGGATTCTTTAAATCATCTGCTGCAGTAGATAAAGTTTTTAATAAATTAGTTATATTTTCAGCTTTTATCATAAGGTTGTCAATTTTATCCATTTCAATTGATGGCTCATTATTAGTTTTTTGATTTTGTAATTTTCTATTAACTTTATTTAGTTCATTATTTATTGTTCTAAATTTTTCTGAAAAATAGCTAATAAGTAAAAGAACTAAAAGAACATACCATAAGTTTACTTCTTCATAAGGATAATTTATTAAAAATGTATAAAGGTCTGTAACTATGAATTCTTCAAGTTTACTACCAATTATACCAAGCATGGTTATAGTTAAATTTAATAAAACAACTAAGACTTGTTGAATTATTAATTGGGCATTTTGTAAAAATAATATAACAGATATAAGTTTTGAGGAGTAATCAGGGGGGCTCAAAGGTATATATGCAAAAATAACTATTGCGAGTATTATTAATGTAATTTTCTTCATGTTTGATTGATTATTGCCTCAGCAATTTGAATACTATTTAATGCTGCTCCTTTTCTTACATTATCAGCAACTACCCAAATATTCAAAATTTTATCATTATCTAACCCTTTTCTTATTCTACCTATATATACATTATCTGTACCTTGTCCATTAGAATAAGCATTAGGGAAATCATATTCACTGTTGTTGTCAATAATTTCAATACCTTTAAATTTATTATAATCTTTTAGAAGTTCATCAATATTTATCGATTTCACTGTCTCAACACTAATTGATTCTGAATGGCCAACAAGCACTGGTATTCTTACTGCAGTTGCATTCACAGAAATGGATTTATCAAGAATTTTCTGGGTTTCCCAGACCATTTTCATCTCTTCTCTTGTATATGAGTTTTCGCAAAAACTATCAACAAAAGGAATAGCATTAAAAGCAATCTGCTTTGGATAAATTGAAGATTTTATCTCTTGTTGATTCAAATATGCATGAGTCTGGTCAATTAATTCGTTTATGCCTTTTCTTCCGGAGCCAGAGACAGCCTGATACGTAGATACATTTATACTTTTTATAACAAACCTATCATGAATCGGTTTAAGTGCGACCAACATTTGAATAGTTGAACAATTCGGATTAGCTATGATATTAGTGTTTTGATATAAATCAATATCATTGGGGTTTACCTCTGGAACTATAAGAGGTATATCATCACGATATCTAAATTCAGATGTGTTATCAATGACAATTGAGCCACTATTTGCAGCTATAGGTGCATACTTACGCGATACCTCGCTGCCTGCTGAAAAAAAAGCAAAATCAATATTTTCAAAATTAAAATTTTCTATATTAATAACGCTAATTAATTTATCACCATATTTAACTTTACTCCCAGATGATCTTTTACTGGCAATAGCAACAATCTCATTAATAGGGAAGTCCCTGGATTTTAAGATATTAAGCAACGCTTCACCTACAATGCCTGTAGCACCAACTATTGCGATATTATATTTTTCTTTATATTTAAACATTCTGTTTAATCTCTTTAATGATAGCATCGCCCATATCCGAGGTGGAAACAAAGTTTTCACTATCTGAGATATCTTGAGTGTATATACCAGCCTTTAATACATTACCAATAGATTTTTTTATAAGAGAACTAATATCTTTATTATTGAAAGAATATTCAAACATCATACCTAAAGATAAAATCATAGCAATTGGATTCACTACACCCTTATTGGCTATGTCTGGTGCTGATCCATGAATAGGCTCATAAACAGCATTGTTATCAGATAGTGATGCTGATGGCAACATACCAATTGATCCTGTTAACATTGAAGCTTCATCAGATAAGATGTCACCAAATAAATTACCAGTTAAGATAATGTCAAATTGTCTCGGGTCTTTAACCAATTGCATTGCTGCATTATCGACATACATATGTGACAAGTCTACATTTTCGTAGTTATTTTTGTGTAATTCACTAACAGTCTCTCTCCAGACTTGTGATGCCTCAAGAACATTTGCTTTATCTACAGATGTAATTTTATTTTTTCTCTTTTGTGCAAGTTTAAATGCATAGTCAGCGATTCTATTTACCTCATCCATAGAGTATTTCATTGTATTAAAACCAATTTTATTTTCTGAACCAGTAAATCCTCTTGGTTCACCAAAATATACATCTCCAACTAATTCTCTAACAATAACAATATCAAGATTGTCTAGTAAATCAGATTTAAGTGAAGAACTATGAATCAGTGAATCAAAGATAAAAATAGGACGAATATTAATGAATAAATCTAGTGATTTTCTTAATTGTAATAATCCTGTTTCTGGTTTAAGTGTATTTTCATTTTTATCATGCTTTTTCGTTCCAACAGCACCAAGTAAAATAGCATCAGAATCTCTGCACTGTATAGAAGTATTTTCAGGAAATGGAACTCCTGAATTATCAATAGCAATGCCACCAATATCTCCATAAGAATAGGAGATATGTGATTTATCAATACTATTTAAAGTATCTATAACTTTGACAGCTTCTTTCATAATTTCTGGGCCAACACCATCACCAGGAAGAAGTAAGATTTTATATTTATTCATTGTTTTTATTGAATAACCAAGGTTTTTTAAGTTTTATTTTTGACTCATAATCTCTTATTTTATCAGCATGTTTGAGTGATAGTTCAATGTCATCTAAATCAAAAATTATTCTCTCTTTTTCTGAATCAGATATATCAAACTGAATACACGTTTCATCAGGCGTTGTAATTGTCTGATTTTGAACATCAATTGTCAAATTATATATAGGATTAGTGGTTAATGATCTAAAAATAGTCTCTAATTCTGATTTTTTTATAATAATTAAAAGCAAACTATTCTTAAAACTATTTCTATAAAAAATATCAGCAAATGACGTAGATATAACAGCTTGTATCCCATAGTCTTTTAAAGCCCAGACCGCATGTTCTCTTGATGACCCACATCCAAAATTGTCATTAGCTACGATGATAGAGCCGTTACGGAAGGGTTTTTTATTTAATATAAAATCAGGATTTTCTTTTCTTTTTGAGGTTGTAGCTAAATCACCTGGATCCATGTATCTCAATGAATCAAAAAGATATGGACCGAAACCTGACTTATTAATTGACTTTAAGTATTGTTTAGGAATAATCGCATCAGTATCTATATTAGACTGATTAATTGGTATTACCTGACCTTGGATTACTTTATTTTTCATTAATGAAATCAATAACATTTATAAAGTGACCTTTGATAGCTGCTGCTGCTGCCATGGCTGGACTTACTAAATGAGTTCTACCTTTATCCCCTTGCCTTCCTTCGAAATTTCTATTTGATGTTGATGCGCACCTTTCATGAGGTAATAAATTGTCATCGTTCATCCCAAGACACATTGAGCAACCAGGCTGTCTCCATTCAAAGCCAGCTTTAAGAAAGATTTTATCTAATCCTTCTTCTTCGGCCTGCATCTTAACATGTCCTGAGCCGGGAACAACGATAGCTTGAGAAATGTTGGATGCAATTTTTTCTCCTTTAATAACTGATGCGGCTGCTCTCAAATCTTCAATTCTAGAATTTGTACATGAGCCAATAAATATTTTATCTAACATTATTTCCTGTATTGGATCATTAGGCTTTAATCCCATATAATCAATAGCGCGTTGTATAGATTCTTTTTTTTCCGAATTTTTTTCCAATTCTGGATCAGGCACTTGCCCTGTTACATCTACTGTCATTTCCGGAGAGGTACCCCAAGAGACTTGAGGGGTTATTAAGTCAGCATCAAAATTTATGTCTTGATCAAATTTACTATGGTTATCACTCTTAAGTGTTTCCCAATATTTAATAGCCTCAGATAAATATTTTTTAGATGGCGAGTATTTTTTATCCATCATGTAGTTATAAGTATTTTCATCAAAAGCAACTAACCCGGATTTTGCTCCAGCCTCTATACTCATATTACAAATGGTCATTCTACTCTCTATAGATAAGCTTTCAATACACTTTCCAGAGAATTCTATAGTATACCCAGTCCCGCCCGAGGTACCTATTGATTTAATTATGTGTAATATTAAATCTTTTGCAGTTACTAATGGGTTAAGAGTATTGTTTACATTAATCCGCATATTTTTTTCTTTTGTTATGTTAATGCACTGTGTTGCAAGAACATGCTCTACATCACTTGTCCCTATGCCAAATGCTAATGAAGCTAGTGCCCCATGTGTTGATGTATGAGAATCCCCACAAACTAATGTCATGCCAGGCTGTGTTATAGCTAATTCGGGTCCAATAACATGAACAATACCCTGATTGACATCATTTAAATCGAAATAACTTATCTCATGCTTTTTACAATTAGAGATAAGTGTATCGACTTGAAGCTTAGAGATATCATCGTTAATTCCTAATTCTCTATTAATCGTAGGTACATTATGATCAGAAACTGCATAAATAGTATTTTTGTTCCAAACATTTCTATTTTTTAAATGTAAACCATCAAATGCCTGGGGCGAGGTTACCTCATGGATTAGATGCCTATCAATATAGACTAATGATGATCCATCAGAATTTTCATGGATTTTATGTTCATCCCAAATTTTGTCGTAAAGAGTTCGATTCATAGGTCAGTATTATATCGAGTTTTGTGCTTTATCTCTAAGATAAAGGTCACATAATACAAGAGCTAACATTGCCTCAGCAATTGGAGTTGCCCTGATTCCTACGCAAGGATCATGTCTACCTTTTGTGACAATGGTGGTATTTTTCTTCTTAGAAGTAATAGTTTTACCTGATTTTATAATACTTGATGTGGGTTTAAGTGCTAGCTTAACAACTATATCTTGTCCAGATGAAATTCCACCTAGAGTTCCACCAGAATTATTTGACAGAAAACCTTTAGATGTTATTTCATCTCGACATTCTGAACCTTTTTGTGCTACAACATCAAAGCCATTTCCTATTTCTACACCTTTTACAGCATTAATTGACATCATTGCAAATGCGATTAAAGCATCTAACTTATCAAACACAGGATTTCCTAGACCTGCAGGGACTTTTTTAGCAACTACTGTTACCTCAGCGCCTATTGAATCACCCTCTTTACGGATACTATTAATATATTTCTCTAAATCTGGGATCATACTTTTATCTGGAAAAAAGAATGAATTATTTTCAATTTCTTTTAAATTGATTTTTTTAGGTTTATATTGTCCAATTTGTGATACATAACCAGTTATTTTCATTTTCAATTTATCATGAAGTACTTTTTTTGCTATAGCGCCACCAGCAACTCTCGCAACAGTCTCACGAGCAGAAGATCTCCCCGCTCCACGATAATCTCTAAAACCGTATTTCATAGTATAAGTATAATCCGCATGTCCAGGCCTAAACTTATTTTTAATCTCACTGTAATCTTTAGATCGTTGATCTTCATTATAGATAATCATTGCAATAGGCGTGCCCGTGGTTTTGCCTTCAAATGTTCCTGACAATATCTCAACTTTATCACTTTCTTTACGTTGTGTTGTATATTTCGATTTACCCGGCTTTCTGCGATCCAAATCCTTCTGGATATCTTTTTCAGATAAAACTAACCCAGGCGGGCATCCATCTAGGATGCAGCCTAATGCTTTGCCATGACTCTCACCAAAGGTGGTAAGAGTGAATATTTTTCCAAATGTATTGCCTGACATATCTTAGAACTTCAAAAAATTAGCATATTCGATTCAAATATCATATATTACGTTAATATTATATAGTATTTAGAGTAATATTTGAATTAATTGGGTAATAATGAATAAGTCTTATTTAATATACGTTTTAATCGCTATTTTTATATTTGTGGGTTATTCGGCTACAAATAATAATAAAGATGTAAAATACACTAAATTATACTCAAATGAGTTATTTTTTGATAATAAAGAAATTATTGAATCGACCAAATCATCTACATTTGGAAATGAAGATTTAAAGGGAAAAATCAGTTTAGTTTTTTTCGGTTATACGACATGTCCTGATTTTTGTCCTGATACTTTATCTAGAATGAATACAGTCCTTAGTAAGATAGAAAATAAAAATACTATTCAATTAATATTTGTATCAATTAATCCAAAGGATAGTCTTAATCAAGTGAAAAAATATGTAGAATATTTTAATGAGAGATTTATCGGCTTAACTTTAAGTGAAAATCATTTAAATAATCTAGCAAAAAGAACAGGTGTATATATTAAAAAAATTGAAAAAGAAAATAATATTGATTTTTATGATCATACTGGTGCAATTTTCTTAGTAGGTAAAGAGGCTAAAATTACAGGTTTATATACTCCACCTCTAAATAATCAAGATATACTCAATGATCTAAATGTTCTTGTAAAATATGACTAAGATTTCTTTTATTAAGTTTCAAAATATTCTAAAATCCTATTGGCTATTTTTTTTACCACACCATTTATTTTCTAGATTTACATATATCATTACAAGAACTTCTCATCCATTGACTGGGTACTTAATAAAATTATATATAAAGATTTTCAAGGTTAACATGAATGAATGTATAGAATCAGATATAAGTAAATATAAAACTTTTTGTGATTTCTTTACTAGAAAATTAAAACCAGGTATTCATAAAATAGACAAATCAAATCAGTCCATTGTCTCTTCATGTGATGGCAAAATCTTAGAATTTGGAAATATCAAAAATGATTCTATTGTACAAGTTAAAGGAAAATTAATTAAGATAGCAGAATTACTAGATAATGATAATTCCAGTATAAAAAGTTTCGAACATGGATCTTTTGCGTCAATATATTTATCCCCAAAAGATTATCATCGTGTGCATATGCCATATAAAGGTAAGTTATCAAAAACCATACATGTACCTGGAAGATTATATAGTGTTGCAAAACATGCAGTAACTTCAATCAAAAACTTATACTCTAGAAATGAGAGATTAGCATGCAACTTTAAAGACACTGATATAAATTTTTCAGTTATATTTATTGCAGCCATTAATGTGTCTTCTATTGAAACCGTTTGGAAAGGCGAAGTATCTCCACCATATCCAAAAAAAACAATTAGAACGAGTTATGATAAGAAAAAAATAGTTTTAGAAAAAGGTGATGAGCTTGGAATGTTTAAAACAGGATCAACGGTCATCTTGCTATTTGATAAAAGAATAGATTTTTTACAAAGTATAAAAAAAGGTAAGAATATTAGAGTAGGAAACAGAATTGGTAAGATCAGCTCTAAAATTCTATAGTATGGTTTGCGTAATCAGGAAATGTTTCCTTTAAATCAAAAGATTCGCCAAATTCAAGATTCTCTTTAAAAAAATCTAACATTGTCACCGCATCTGTTGAAGATATATTATCTATCTTAATTTCATCGAGTAGTAGATTATCAGAATCTATGGAAATATTAGACCAATCATCTGATACATAGTGATAGTTTTTATGAATTTTAATTTCATTAATTGTACATAATTTAATTTTGTCTTGTGGTTCATATTTGTGAAGATCAATATCATAATGACCTATATAAAGTTTCTCTCCATAAGCCTTTTTAACACAACCAATATTTGTGATATTATTATTCTTATAAAATTTAAATGCCATTAAAGCTAAAGATGATATTCCGATGACAGGTATATTAAAACTATAGCCTATAGCTTGTGTGACAGATGCAGCTACTCTCGTACCTGTAAAACTCGCTGGACCTTTATTAAATAATATCCCGGTAAGATTACTTGCTTTAAAATTATTTTCCTGCATTATATTTTCTATTGAGGCTAATATTGTTTGACTTGCTTTAATGTTATCATTTGTATGATGTTCATAAACTTTTTTATCTATCGCTAATGCAATAGATGTTTTATGAGTAGATGTATCAATAGATAGAATATTCATTAATAACAATAGTACAATATTGATTTTTTATATACAATTTTTAGATGTAACTCCCCGTAGTTAAACTGGATATAACAAGACCCTCCTAAGGTTTAGTTCCTGGTTCGAGCCCGGGCGGGGAGGTAAAGCTTTAT
>NZZP01000042.1 GCA_002698665.1 Gammaproteobacteria bacterium
GTTCTTTAATGCTAAGGTATTGAATCATATCTTTATAAAGAAAAAAGTAGCATAAAAAAATATATTTATAAGATTTTTCTTGGGATATTTCATGATTAATTGATTGTTCTAGATAATCAACTTCATCCTTCTCATTGAAGTTCAATTTATAGTCAAAGAAATAGTCAACATTGCTATATATATTTTTATAAAAGTAATACTGTGATCTTGTAAAAAAAATATAAATGTTATTATCACTTAATTTTTGTGAATAGTCATTACTATTAATAAAGATAATTTTATTTATTTTTTTCAAAAAATAGTTTATTAAGAAGCTGATTCATTAGATTCTTATTCTTTTTAATATTTTTTTCATCATTTGTATCAACTTTTAGATATGGATTAGCAGGTTTTTCATATACCGCTCCTTCGGAATAGCCTATTAAGTTATTAATCTCATTCCTATCTGCCTTTTCATACAATCCCTTAACATCTCTTTTACGCAATGATTTTATTGACGCATCACAATATATCAGGTAATAGTTCTGATTTAAATATTCTCTTACATCATCTCTTATTTTTGAGTATGGTGATATTACAGCAACAATCACTAGTGAATATTTATTTATTTTATCCTTACATATTTTTGCAATTTGAAGGTTGTTTTTTTTGATATCTTCATATGTAAAACCTATTTTGATTGTATATTGATTTCTTATACTATCACCGTCAATTAGTATTGCATTGATATTATTAGACTTTGCATATTGGTATAGGTAATTAGCTAAAGTGGATTTACCACTACCTGACATACCTGTAAACCATATAACCTTACCTTGATTTCTGGGCATTTTTAAATTTGTTTGCCTCTATGGCCACTTTTCTAAGCATCTCAATACATTGATTTGGATACTTGCCTATCGCTGTTTCTGCTGCTAGTACTAAACCGGTGGCACCATCTATCAATGTATTATATACATCATTGATTTCTGCTCTAGTGGGTTCTTGCTTGGTTACCATAGATTCTAATAAATTAGTTGCAACATATACTGGAGTATTCTGTTTATTGGCCTGCATTATTATATTTTTTTGTGTTTTTGGAATCTTTTCTAAGTTAATTTCTCTAGACAAATCACCCCGATCTATAAGAATATTATCTGCTTCATAAAGTATGCTTTTTAAATTCTTAAGCCCCTTTCTAGATTCGATTTTTGATGTAACAGAAATTTTATAATTAAAATATTTCCTTAAGTTTACTATATCCTCTGCCTTCGAGGTAAATGATAATGCAATATGATTAATTTTAAGTTTATTTGCTAAATCAAAAGCGCGTATATCTTTTTCTGTAAAGGATGGTAAATTAATTATTCTATCAATAGAGACTCCTTTGTTTGATGCAATCATGCCGTCAGAAATTACTTTTCCTTTGCATATCCTATCATTTCGAGAAATTATTTTAACCTTAACACTATTAAAATCTATAGATACTATATCATTTTTTTTAAATTTATTTTCTATTTGTTTGGGGACTAAATTGATTGAATTACTAAATCCTTTAAAATAAACTATGTCATTTTTTTTTAAATTTATAGTCTTTTTTGATAATTTACTTGTCCTTATTTGAGCACCTTCTGTATCTAGACAGATATTAATTTTAGTATATCTTCTTATATAATTAACAATAGTTGTGATTTCTTTTAAATCTGTATGAGATAAATTAATTCTCAATAGCTTAATGTATCTTGGATTTAGATTCTGTAAGAAATTTTTATTTAATGTTGAGGGACCCAAGGTTGCAAATATGTTAATCATTTAATCGACCTTTTTACCCTATGATTTTTATTTGCATCAACCTGCATATAGATGCTCGAATAATAAATATGTAATGGTATTAATATAGTAGATAAAATTAGATTTACTAATAAATTTATAAATATAAGATCAATATAATACATAATAAAAAGTAGACTCAAGTAGTGAATATTGTCTAAAAGATGTATTATTCTAAATGATATTAATTGCTTAATAGATGGAAATAGTTTTGTTCCATGTTCTTCATTTATCCATCTTATATGTGAAGAGTACCTATCGTATATAAAATGTTGTGCAGGATATAGCACAATAGAAAGTAATGAAATATAAATAATTGTGTTATAAGAAATATAATGAGTCAATATACTGTCTTCTATATAGATATTACTAACAAGAACTAAAAACATTGATATCTGAAATAATGAAACTATAAGTATATTAAATAGTCCATCAATAAATCTTCCAAAAAATGTTGATGTTCCATAAAATCTTGCGGTGTTGCCATCACAATAATCGATAATTATATGCATAAAGAATAAAAGTATCGACCATTCGACATATTCATAGCCAAATATATATAAAATCATCGCTCCACATATACCTATACTAAGACTTAAATATGTTACTACATTAGGCGTGAATTTTAGGTATATGAATAAGGGAGTAACATAGTAAGAGGTTATTCTAAATAATGCATCAAAACTAAATGGATTAGTGATTTGAGTATTATTTATGTTTTTTATTTTTGCGATTAATTGAAAGTAATTCATTTTATTTAATTTTTCTAGCGGTTATTATAACATTATCTGCAAAAACAAATATAAACCTAAGTATGTAGTCAGAAATAAATTGCAAAACTGAATTTAGAATAGATACTAATTTATTAAAAATATTATCTGGTGGGAAAAAGAATGTTGCTCCTATTTTATGTGTTATGATAAATTTATTATTCATTAAATTCTTCTTAAGTCTCCAGTATGAATTAAGACGTTTTTTAAACGAAAAATTAAGCTTCTCATCTCCGTTAGAAAGAAATTTATATTTTAGAAAAAAGGTTTCATACTTTTTAAAGGATTTTCCAAATGAATCATTATCAAGCATTATNGANCTAAATGATGGAAATAGTTCTGTTTTTTGACCAGTNATTGCATACATNAATCTTAATAATAATCGCCTAGGATAAANCATATCTTTAATGGCATACATATTTGTTTGGCATACTATGAAATGNGAATTTGGTTTTAATACCCTATGNACTTCTTGGATACAGNTATCNATNTCATTTANATACTGNAGCGCGCCACATACTATAACAGCATCAAAAAAATTATCTTTATACTCATATCTTTCTTCAATACTGCCAACCTTAATATATGCTTTTTTAGATTTTACATATTCTATGCATCTATTGTTAGCTTTTTCACATAATTGATCTGATACATCAATACCGTGAACCTCATATCCTCTCTCTAATAATGCTTTCGCTGTTTGACCTCCACCATATCCTAGCTCAAGTATTTTGGCATCATTTGGTAGATTTAACGCATCAACTCTCTCGAGTGTCTTTTTTTGTCTTTCTATTACATGGTGTCTATCTGGATTACTTTCATCATAAAATGTATCCCATCGTAAGTTTCTTGGATAGTTCCACCATCTTTTAACTTCCTTTTCTTGCTGTTCTTTATTATTTATCATGTATAATTCTGTTTTCCAGTTTTTTTAAAGTATTTGAGTTTAATCATTCTTGGTATATGAACTGCCCTAACGAAAATTGAATATAATAATGCAAATATTGAGTAGATTGGGGCTGTAGATACTGTCATTTTTCTCTTAGACGAGTTAATTAATGCACTATATAAAACTATCTTGTCTTTATCTTTAAAGTATCTTTTTTGATATTTGTAGTCATAAAAACATGACTCTGATATTTTACATAAATCAACTACTTCATCATCAGTATAAAGCTTCTCTGTGAGTTTTGAGCTTAAGTCTTTAATTTTTCCAATTTCACTAGTGCTCAATACTTTATTATAATTATCTTTAATGTTGTTACTTATGCCTTTTGTTGGGCCATAATGAGAGTTACCTAACCAGTTTTCTCCTGCAATAGTTGGTTTTATTAATGTTTCTTCATAATCAATATTTAAACATGATGATAGTTTTCTCATAACTTCTTCAGGTTTCTTGGTCAATATATCATGTCTATAAACTATAAAATTATCTTGAGTGGCATATTCTTCTTGCAACAATCTTGCTCTAGTAATTGCAGATAACCAAGATTTTATTTGGCCATCAAGATCATATGAATGAAAGTTTTTGACAAAAATATTTGGTAGTCGCGGCCAGGCAAATCTTCTAGATCCATAGTATCGTCTAGCTAATCTCGTTTTTTCAGCAGCAACAAAACCAATTACATTCCTTATGGGGAATACCGCTTTAGAGTCGATAAAATCTGTGAAGTATTTATCAAAATTGCTTAGGTAAATACCTCCGCTACTATGCATTATAATGTATTCTTGATTCCTGTAAATTTTTCCATGATCCCATGATTTAAAATATGCATGATGGCGAAGATTATATAAATCATATATATTCTTACATTTACTGGCATTATTAACAATTAATGATTTAAACCCTTCAAAATCAAAATTAGTTTTAATATTACCATAAAAAACTTTTTCTAAATAATTCTCCCTTACACCTATAGGGTCGCTTCGCTCTTTACCCCATGTCGTGGATACCTTTGGCTTATGTTCGGGGATACCTAATATTTTAAACGGATTATTTTCTTTATAATCATAATCACTGATTGTTTGGGGAATTCCGGCATAATTATCAGTAATATTATAATAATTATTTATCTCAGGAAACCCTAATTCAATTGGGTAACTTATGGTATTCGTGTGGCTATCAAAAAGTCTAGCTAAAAGTGATCCACCACTTCTATTTATACCAGCAATAAATATAGTTTTAAATTTTTTCATATGTCAATACTTCTCCTTACTGATAACATATTTTGATTTAGCGAGCATATAATCCTTCTGAGTATCAATTTCATACCATTTACCCTGAATATCATGAGAAAAAATTGTAATGGAATTATTAATTAGACATTGAATCATATCGGTCATATATGAATTACTAGATAGATTATTTTTATTTTCCCAAATATGAATCATTTTTTTTACAGTTGAATAAGAGAATTTCATAAGTCCAACATATCTAGCATCAATCCCAACATCACTAGAACACGTTTGTCCTATTTCTGTAATAGTATTATCCTCTAATTTGAGAGATTCAATATCATAGTTTGATGTTCCATATCTTTCAATCCAATAACTTTTCCAATTTTTATCAACAACGATAGTATTTTTATTTGGATCATTAATTAAATTTTTTAACACAGTCCTTTCAAAAATAATATCCGAATAAGATATTATAATATCTTTTTGTTGAATTATTGGTAGAACTTTCATTAAAGAATATACCATATTTGTATTTCTATATTCTTTGTTAACTATTTTAGTAACATTAGGAAATGTCTTTATCTTGTCAGAACAATGACCTGTTACAATAAAAATCTCATTTATACCTTGTTTTCGAAATGAATTAATTTGTATGTCTAATAAACTCTTATTATCTATTTTTAGTAAGCATTTTGGGATATCTTTAGTTAAACTTTCCAGTCTAGAACCCATTCCTGCAGCTAATATTATTGCTATCATAAGAAATTATCAAATAATTTGGTTGAAATTTCACTTGTTGAAACTCTTCTTTCCGGATGCCATTGCATACACATAATATTTAATTCATTGTTTTTAAAACATTCTATGGTATTAAATCTTACATCTACTGCCACAACATCCATTATTGATGATAAATTATTATGAGTAATACAATGATCATGGTATTGATTTACAATATATTCTTTATTACCAAGAACACTATCTGAACTTACAACTAAATGTTCTATGCCCTGGTCACTGTATGTGGCAGTATGGCAATGATAGTAAGGACTAAGCTGACCACCAAAAAACTCATTGATTTTTTGCATCCCATGGCATATTCCTATAATTTTTTTTGACTTATCTATTGCTCTTTTAATAAGATAGTTTTCAGTAAAATCTCTCTCAAATGAATATTTGCTTTTCTTCCCGGGGTATATTTGATTTGATGGAATTTTAATGTCTCCAGACCCCGAAATAATAATTCCATCATAATCATCCATTGACTTAATATATTCATCTTTTTCTAAATCATGTAGATTACTAAAATTTCTAACAGGTAAAATATCAATGTTGTATTTATTAAAAAAAATACTATATGCAGAATCAAGACTATAGCTTATATTTTCATTATCAGAAAGCCCTACAGTGCTAATTAAGTATTTCATTTCCTTCATGCAGTATAATTTTTTTATTATTACAATCAAGTGTTATGGAATCAATGTCTACTAAATTATCATATAATTCCTTACCGCAGCCTATGGCTGCTGGTAAATCAAATTCTGCACATCGTATTGCCATATGAGAGCCTATACCTCCATATTTTGTTATAAGGCCTTTAATTTTATAGGAAAATATCCAATCAAATCCTGGATCAGCTTGGCTAATTACAACTATTTTATTATTCAAATTTAACTTATTATTATTTAAATCATTTAACACATGAATTTTTGATTTAATAACTTTTTTTGTTACATAGTTTGGTTTTGATATAAAGTTCTCTATGATATAAAAGCTATTTTTATTTATAATTATTTGATTTTGTATTAAATTAGAATTTTTTTTGAAAATTTCTTTTTCTAATGATATATGTTTGTTATAAAACATTCTAAGTTGCGTAATATCCTCAAATGTTACTCCTGCTTTAATGACAGTTATTGGCAAGTATTCAAATAATTCTTTTTTAATATTTAATAGATTAGCTAAAATATCAATCTTATCCAAAATCTTACTAACTACTTTTGTAAATTCAAATTTTAGACTTTCTCTAAGAACAAGTGAGTTAGTAAGAAATTTAAATATATCGTCAGCTTGTAATTTTGTTTTAGAATTTTTAATATAATCATTAATTTTTTTAATATATTTTTTATTATTTATTTTATTAGGTTTTTTATGTTTTATATTTTTCGATAGTATATTGCTTAATTGACTAATTTTCAAAGCATTAAGTGAGTATGTTCCTGATCTCAGATGTCCATATTTTTTAATAAAATTAGTTTTACTCAAAATTGACAAATCATATTGATATTCAACTGCCACTGTATTTAATGATTTATATAAGTTACTTAGATCATCATCACTAAACACATTTTTGACATACATATTTTCAATAATAGATTTTGCAACAAAAGCCATTCTTGCCGCTATTGAAAACTGAGGAGTCGCATATTTTCTTAAAAGACTGATATCATTGATTATTGAATTAATGATAGTAACATGACATGCATCGGTAATATTTTTAGATTGACTAACACATTTCTTTACATCACGTATACACTCTTTTTTTATCAATGCATAATTCTCTATCATGCTTAAAGTAATTTTCTTTAATGCTTTCTTATATCTATTTAAGGTAGTTTTGTTAACATAATTTTCAATATTCTCTATACTATAATCGTCCAATAGATTATATGTATCCATAATATCAAACTCAAATTTATCATGACTTGTTCTATTATTAAGGAACTTTTTTTTATAATATTTTGCAATTTGATTTTTTTCTAATTTGCTAAGACTATTCGGTAGTAGTGCATTAATTGCATAATCTACATTTATATAAGGTTTATTTCCACATTTATACATTAGGTTTTTCTCTATATTTGTGTATCCAAGCTTATAAATACCTTTGTTCCAGGAGTCTTCTGTAATTAAATTATCAAAAAGTGTATAAGATAATGGCTTAGGATTGTCCCCAATTAATTCTGATGGATTCCAGAATGCCATATCACTTAATACGAAGTTATTCATTCCGCTATATTCTTTATAATTATGTGCTATTTTGTTGATATGATTGTCATTTAATGTTGAATTTTTAAAATATTTACTATTAGCTGCTAATGGTCTAACTTGATAAATCACCACATCTTTTTGCTTAGTTATAGCAAACTCAATATCAAGTATCATATTTTTGAATAAGTTTTCTATTTCTAAAATCGATGCAAGTAATTTACTCCATTTCTTGGGGCATCGGTATTGACTTGTATTTCTATGTAACCATATAGTTTGTGAAGACATGCCAGATGTTACAGTATCAGTTTTCCCAGAGTGATCATCATAACTAATGACATAATATGGCTCATTAGTTTCTAAGTTTCTAGTAAATATTACTCCACTAGTTATTATATTATTTGACTGTTTTTGTATTAATATTTCTTCTTTCAAATATGATTTTATGATTTTTTTATAACTATCCATCACTCGAATTATTGATTCTTCAATAACTTTGTTATTTTTTATATCAACATTTTGAATTGATAAAAATTGACCAGCATGAGATTTATAATCTGAATCTTCTAATGATGTAGAACTTCTTATAATTATATTAGATTTAAAATATTTTTTTATAGTCTTTATAAGATGTGATTTATTATTAATAAATTCTTCTCCGGTAAAAGTATATAATGGCTCAATATATGATTCTTTAAGTAAATTATTTAAATTATTTAAAGTTTGTCCTTTTGTGTCAGTTAGTTTTTTTGAATCTACTACCTGATAATCTAAATTATGTGTAAAATTTTTATCTTTGTCATTAGTAAAAAAATTATATAATGCTTCCCTTGATAATCTGCTATAGTAATTGACAAGTTTAATATTGATATTATTTTTTTCCATAAATATTTTTCCTGGCAAAAGTTTCCAGTCATTTCCATGCAAAACTGTAATTTTACAATCTTTATATTTTTTAATTAACTTCACTAGATTCTCTTGTGGATTTAATGAATCTTGAATCATTACCTCATCAACATACTTACTAGATTTGATCACAGATAATCGCTCATCCAATGTACATAAATTTTGTCCCTGCCATTTTTTACATATTTCATCTGTTAATACACCACATATATGATAATCATAATTATTTTTTGCTGTTTGTAGCAATCTTAGATGTCCATAATGGAATAAATCAGCTATAACAAAACTATATGCTATATTTATTTTCTTTTTTTTAGACTTCATAAATTAATAAAATTTTGTATAATAGATAATCCAATTTGGCCGCTCTTTTCTGGATGAAACTGACAGCCATAACTATTTTTATAATTGATAATTGCCGGCATGATTAAGTCATTGTATTTCGTATTAGCATGTATATACTGACTATCGCACTTAACCATATATGAGTGTACAAAATATACATAATTATTCATTTCAGCAATTTGATTAACTTTATTATTCATTACAATTAACTTATTCCACCCTAAATGAGGAATTTTATGAGTTTTTGAATTTACTTCTGACGGTATTTTAATGACCTGACCTTCAATTAAATTAAGACCTTTATGTATTCCAAATTCATGACTTTCAGTGAGCATCATCTGCATACCTAAGCAAATTCCAAGGAAATGTCCGCCGTTATGAACATACCCACATAAATTATCTATAAAATTATTTTCCCGTAACCCTGTCATTCCGTCACTAAATGCACCTACACCTGGTAATATTATTTTTTCATATTTATCAATATCATCTGGCTTATTTATAAATTTATAATCATAATTTAGATATTTAATAGCGCTAGAAATACTATGTAAATTACATAGACCATAATCAATTATTCCAATTTTCACGAAACTTCTCTTAGATTTATGTTGCAATTCAGTAGATGGTCCCTTACTTCTGCCACACTATATTTGTTATAATGTAAGACATTGGCGATAGCTATAGCATCTGCATTAGATTCTATAATTACATCTCGTGCATTATTTAAATTACCCATTCCGCCACTAGCTATAACTGGTACAGGTGATATTGAACTAACAGCTTCTACTAAATTTAAATCAAATCCTAATTTAGTCCCTTCCATATCTATCGAAGTGAGTAATATTTCACCTGCATTTAATTTAATTCCCTCTTTTACCCAATCTATTACATCTATACCAGTTTTTTCTCTGCCACCTTCTATATAAACTTCCCATGTATTTGTATTTACTTTTTTAGCTTGAACTGATAAGACCATACATTGTGAACCAAACATAGACGAAACTTTTGAAATTAATGATGGGTCTTTAACTGCAGCGGTATTTATTGCGACTTTATCAGCACCATATCTTAATATATCTTTTACATCATCAGTGGATCTTAGCCCGCCACCAGCAGTAATAGGTACAAATATATCTTTTGCAGTCTTAGCCAGAATATCAGAGAGATTATTGCGTCCATATAGACTAGCAACAGAATCAATATATAATATTTCATCAATACTATTTTTATAATATTTAGTAGCGAATATATTTGGATTACCCAATACCCTCAATCCTTCTAAATGGACACCCTTTATTAGATTAGGTCCCTTTATATCTAATCGTGATATTAATCTTATGTTACTTGGCATTACTTGATTTTATTACGAAGAACCCATTTGCCATTATCATACTTCCATATATGTGGTGACCTAGCATTATCACATAGTTTAGTAAAATATTCATGAGACATTTTTGGTTGTTCAAACATCTTTACAGCTTCTGGAAACTCTTTACTATTAAGTGATAAATACTGATAAATTTCTTCTGAAAATCTATCAGGAAATTCATGGTCAAACTTATTGACAAGCATGACACCTTCTTCTCTAGTAATATCACCAGATCTTATTTCTTGAGATGCATCGTAAGTTGCCCTACCTATTCCAAATTTAATACCTGTTGTGTAATAATGAAAGTCATCAATTTTATCATCTAAGCTATTATATTTGCTATAAGTACCTTGAGTTCTCTCAGGTGCTGCTTGAAAGTTTCCATGTTCTACAGAATAGTAATAGCAAGACTGAGGATGCCATTTGAGATAATAACCTAAGTATCTAAAATCGATATTGCATTGTTTAATATTTTTTATGGGTTCTGGAACATATATTGATAAATCGTTATGCGTTAATTTAAAGTCATCTATAAGAGACTTATATTGAACTCCGCCTAAAAAAATATTATCTCTTTCTTCAGTAGTAGAAAATGTCCAGTCTCGCTTCGATGACATTGATTCACTAATAGGATTTCCATATTCAGTCTCTGACTCACCATAAAATATCAATGGAATATTGAATTTCATAGCCATCTTAGGCGCAAATGATTTCTGACCAATTATAAATGGTTGAAATGGATGTAATAAGTTTTCTACCGCAAGCCTAGTGAGTAATCTATGCGTTCGACCATTAGGTGTCATTAAATAATTGTCAACACCAGAATGTATCCATGATTGAAAGTTTTTCCAACCCCATGAAGTATATATATTCGGTGCCCAAGTAACTGTAAGTGGGTGCATATTATATTTATTTTTTAAAATATGAGATGCATAAAAACTATCCTTACCCCCAGAGCCTGGAACTAGACAATCATAAGATCCATTATGACTTCTGTATTTATCACAGAGTGCTTCAAGCTCTCTTTCTCTCTCCTCCCAATCAATCTCCTTTTTCTTCTTTTCTGACATAAGACATGCATCGCATACACCATCATCATTGAAGTTGATAGTTTTTTTGATAGATGATTTAGTGTGCTGATGTTCTATTGCTGAATTAGGACGTTGATTAGATATTACACATGATTTACAAAAAGCTATTTTTTTGGGTAAGCCATATTTGGTTATAGTCGAATTATCTTTTTTGAATTCACTTAAGTCAATACTATTAGGATAGTTTATTATTTTTTTAGTCATTATTTTATTGTCCAACCTCCATCAATAATTAAATTTTGGCCAGTAACATATTCTGACATATCTGAGGCAAAATATAATATTGCTCCAGAAATATCTGACTCCTTACCCATTCTTTTTAATAAAGTTCTATTTGTATACTGGTTAACAAACTTCTTATCATGATTTCTATATATGCCACCAGGCGATATAGTATTAACCCTAATTTTAGGCGCTAGATTTACTGCTAACCACTTGGTTAAGTAATTTATACCAGCCTTAGAAACAGAGTAAGCTGCAGGATTATTTATATTCGTTCCAGAATAAATATCATAATCTGGTGCATGATCAGCATAAATTGACGAAATATTAATAATTGAAGCATTCTTAGACTTTTTCAATACTGCAGTCATTGATTGAATTAAAAAAAATACTGAAGTTAAATTAACATCTAATGCTTGATTCCACGCTTCCTTGCTTTGGTTTTTAAAATCAGTATTCCAACCAGATATTGAGTTAGTCCCTACCATACCTATGGCATTAATTAAAATATCAATATTTTTATATTTAAGATTAATATATTTAAGTAAATTTTTTATTTCTGAAGATTTAACTAAATCTATCTTATAAATATCTATCTGATTCTTATATAATCGATATATCTTAGAAAATTTTGAAATCTTTGTATGATCCTGATTATCCAGTATTAATACTTTAACTTCTTGCTTGCATAATGTCTGAACAATCTCAAGACCAATATGTCCTAATCCACCTGTAATAACAGCTTTTTTCTTTTTTAAACCTAGCATATTACTTATACTCTTCTCTTGTTTTCATTAGACTTGATGCAATTTCAAAATCGTAACTATCATCTATATCTAGACAATATTGTTTATCAATTGTAATAGCACCGACATTACCATTAAATATATGTGAGCACTTTAATACATAATCAGTCTTTGATATATATCCTATAGTTGTAACATCATAGGTCAATGGGATTTCTTGTCTGTTATTATATTTACTCTTAATTATTAGATTAATTGTACCATCTTCATTTTTTTTAACCATATTGAAATATGGTGATCTACTTGATGGAGTAATACATAATGTAATGTCATGGTCATCTTGATGCGAATTTAGCAGTTTCAAAATATCATAAGGTCTTCTTAACGGTGATGTGCATGGCAAGCTTACAAAATATTCAAAATTAGATTTATATTTACGATATTCTTTAATCGCATGTTTCCAACAATCTAGTTCAGGAGTATTAGCTTCTGATAAAACTGAAGGTCTCATAAATGGTACTGATGCGCCATACTTAACAGCTATATCTGCTATTTTCACACTGTCAGTTGATACAACAATATCATCAAAAACCTCACATTTTTGTGCTTGGATAATAGTATGTGCAATCAATGGTATTCCATTTAATTCTAAAATATTCTTATTTTTAAGGCCTTCAGAATTACCTTTTGCAAATATGAATGCCACATATTTCATATAGATGCCTGTCCTTTAACATTAATTGATGTTTCGATTGATTTAATGATATTTTGAGTAATTGAAGCAGTTTCTAGATTTGACAAAGGTTTAATAGATTTTTTTATCGAATAGATTAAATTTCTTATCTCTTTCATGTACATATTATTACTAAGTTTATGTTTTATTATTTTTTTATTATTACTCTTAGTGATACAGATAGTACCTAGATTTAGGTCAATTCTCATTTCTCCATTAGTACAATAAATATCACAAAAACGTGATTCAATATTACTACATATATCTTGATTTAAGCTAATAATTAAATCTTTATTCTCATATAAAAATAAACTTGATATTGATGTTTCAATTTTAGAGTTAGGATTAGTATATGAAATAGACGATACATTTGTTGGGACATCAAATAGATAATGCATATAATCAATCTCATGGGATAATTCTAGAAGCACGCCACCCCCTAGCATCTTTGACGCTGTAACAGATTGTTTATGTTTTGTAACTGGTCTCCATTTCTTATAGTTAGTTTGTACATTAATATTTACAGAACTTATTTCACCTAATGTTTTTCCATCAATTATTTTTTTTGATTTTTGCAATAGATCTGAATACCTAAGATTATAGCCTACTAATATTATGTTTTTTTTATTTTTTAAAGTACGATATATTTTTTTAATTTTATTGGTGTTATCAGTGAGTGGTTTTTCAATTAATAAGTTAAATCCTTTTTTAATTAGTAAAACTGCATCTTCAATATGATATGAAGCTGGTGAAGCTATAATTGCAATTGAGTTATGATTCATTGGTATTATATCATCAAGTATATTTGTAGATGTATCACATATATCTTTAATTTTTTTATCATATCTAGAATTTGTCCTCTTACATAAGCATATTTTATGGGATGGAGTAATAGATTTTATATTTTCTACATGTCTTAATGCGATATTACCACTACCAATAATTGCATAATCACATATTATTTTATTTCTTATTTGCTTTTTCATATTCTGCATGTGTTCCTATATCAATCCAATCTTCATATAATGGATAAAGAGATATTTGCTTATCAGCTGTATAATTAGATAATAAATCTGGCATATCAATCCTTACATTTTTTTGCATATCTTGTACAATTTCTTTTTTTAATAAATATATTCCTGCATTTATAAAATTTTTAATCATAGGTTTTTCTTCAATATGTATAATTTCATCTTCACTTATACTTAACGTAGCATAAGGTATTTCTATATTATGTTCAGCACCACAAATTGATATAAGTCTATTTGATTTTTTATGAAATAGAAGAAATTGATTAAAATCCATCATTGTTAATATATCTCCATTAATCACCATAATGTTTTCATATCTGATAGCATCATCTAGCAATGTTAGACAGCCAGCTGTTCCAAGTGGCTTCTCTTCAACTAAATATTGAATATTAACGCCAAAGTCTTGCCCATTACCAAAGTACTTAATGAGGCTTTGAGCTTTGTAATGAACAGATAAATAGATTGAAGTAAAACCTGAATCTCTCAGGTTTTCAATTATATTTTGTACAATCGGTTTATTTTGAACAAGTAAAAGAGGTTTCGGTGTAGTTTTTGTTAACGGACTTAATCTAGTTCCTTTGCCACCCGCCATAATTATCACTGGAGTTATACTTTTTTTGTTTATCGTATTATCAGAGGTATATATATCGATTACACAATTATTATCGTTAAGGACCGGTATAGCTATTTTCCTCCTCAACAGTTGATCAATATTCTTCTGATTATTATTAATATAGATAAACTCAGGATTTGTGGTCATAGCCTCACTACATTTTGAATCTACCGATAAACCTTTTAAAAGACCACGTCTAACGTCACCATCAGTCAATGTGCCCTTAAGACAACCATTATTATCAACAAGTACAATTAGTTTTAAATCAGCATTTTGCAATAATTTAATTGCATCTTTTATACTTTTTTTATACTGAAGAATATTATTACTATACTTATTTTTTAATAAAGTCATCTTTTTTGTAATTATACTTAGATTTACTATCTATAATACTATCCCATTCCTTTGAAGAAACACCACCCATTGGTCTTTTAGTTGTAATATTTTTTATTGTGAGTCTTTCACCTTTATTTATGTCTTTTGCCGCAACAATTGATTTCTTAACTTGAGCTTCATTTAATAATTCAGATTTTGTAGGCTTCTTTATACCCGATCCAATTAATGACTCAACATCCCTAATCGCTTCGACCATAGTTCTAAACTCTGAAATATTTAGACTAGAAGATTGATCAGGTCCCGGCAATGATTTATCTATAGTAAAATGTTTTTCTATGATAGTTGCTCCTAAGGCAACAGCAATAATTGATGCATTAATACCTAGTGTATGATCTGAATATCCGACTCTAGTTTTAAAAATCTTTTCAATATGTTTAATTGCCAATATATTGGCATCAGATGATTTGGTCGGATAATCCGTATGACAGTGTAGTATTGAAATCCTTTTTTTATTGATTCCTATATCTTGAAGCACATTCATACAAAAATTAATATCATTAATTGTTGACATGCCTGTTGAAATAATTACATCGCCCTTATATCCTTTAAGTTTTCTGAGCAATGGAACATTTAATATTTCTCCGGATGGGATCTTCATTTTTTTTGGTTTAATTTTTTTAAGTAGGTAATCCATACTTAATGTATCAAATGGAGATGAAATAAATTCTATATTTCTTCTATTACAATATTTATTTAGATCGATAAATATTTCATGGTCAAAGTGCAACTTTTTAGCCATTTCAAGTTGACTAGATGATTTGAAGTTTTTGGATTGATATGGAGATTGTTTAGCACTTTTTATCATTACTTCTTCTGGTATAGCAGTTTGAAATTTTATTGCATTCGCGCCACACAACTTAGCATTATCAATTAGTTTTAACGCAATATCATAATTTGCATTATGATTTATTCCTGCTTCTGCTATAATAAATGTTGTCATTTGATTTTCTTAATCACGCTATTCCAATTAGTATATTTAATTGCTCTATCATCAATCCAATAATCACCAATAGGCTTACCCATATATAATTGGTCAAAAGGAATATTATGCTTTGTTAACCACTGATGAGTCATTTCATACTCATTCCATGTTCTTGCTGTATAAATAATAATAGTATGTTTATCTCTTTTGAGTTTCTTAAGTACTTTAACCGCATCCTTATTAACTTTAGCTAATGGTCTGCTAAATGTTTTTTCTTCAGTACATATAGTACCATCTAAATCAATTATAATTCTCATATAAACACCTCCTCGTAGTATTTAATCATTGTACATTCTCTTAAATTGTTAATAGGTTTAAGTGGAATATTTCTAACATCATTTATTAAGTATTTTGGTATATTCAATCCTGATTTAATAGCGCAACCAACACCACCGCCAATTCTAGGATTAAGCTCTAGAAAGTATATATTATTTTTATGTATTATTACTTGTAATGTTAATGCACCAATCAGCGGGATTGCATTACAGAAACTTTTCGCATAACTAATTAACTTCTCTGAATATATGCTTCTAGTAGCAATTGATTCACCACTCACAACATTTAATCGGATTCGAGGTATAGCACCTATAAATAATCCATGTCTATCAACATATATATCAATACTATATTCATTTCCTTTAATATATTTTTGAAATATATATTTTGATGATTTGTTATTTTTACTAAAAAAAGATAGGTCATTATGATTTTTAATATAATGATTATCTTTAGCTGCAGAACCTTTAGCCGGTTTGATATAAATAGGAAAACTTGTTTTTGATTGAGGTATTGTTCTAAATCCTTTACTATTAACATATTTATCAGCTAGTATTTTATCTGCAAATATTTTATTAATATTACTCTTTGAGATAATTGATAGCATTGTATTTTTTATATCGTTGAGTTTATTAGCAATAAGTATAGATTCATCAACACATGGAATAATGAGATTTATTTTATTTTTTTTAATAATAGATTGTAGATGAGTTAGTATATTTTTGTCAGCCCATTTTTTACCATAAATTATTTTTCCTATTTTTTCAAATGCATGATTACCAGGAAGTTCATACGAAAATAAATTAACCATCGCATATTTCTTCTTTGCTTCTACATAAAATTTTTTACCAAGGATTAATCTTTTTGATCCACCAAGAAATAAAATATTAAAACTGTTTTTACTCATAGAATCTCTTTGGTTTTATTTTCTTGGTATCTATATTTAATAATATATCAACAACTCTATTGGTACTATTTAAGCTTTTATATTCTAATATTTTTTTACGTTTTTTGAAGGTAGTTTTCTGTGTTATTTTAATACTATCAGTTATATTTATTGATGAAACTTTTGATTGAACGATAGAAGATGCTAGAGGCCTACCTTCTTGCCTTCTTCCTATATTTACGCTTGGAGTTCCGACAAAAGGTGCCTCAACTATACCGGAAGAACTATTTCCTATCATACATGATGCATTTCTAAGTAAGTTTATAAAGTTTTCTCTTCCAGGTGACTTTATAATAATAGACTTCTCTTTATTTGCTTTATTATATAATTTAATCTCATTATTTATTATATCGCTTGATGGATCTGAGTTTGTTTGTGAAAAAACTATAAAGTAGTCTTTAAAGGAATCTAATGACTTCAATATATTCTTTATAAGTATTTTATTATTTTTATTAATTGTCTCAGGATGTACGCAAACTAAAAAATACTTAACATCACTTGGGATATTGAATAGTTTTCTAATATCCTTATTTTTAATTTTCTTAATTGCATCTAATCCTAATGAACCAATGTTAAAGATTGTAGATGGATGTTCTCCCATATTTTTAAGTCTAGTTTTAAAATCCTTATGTGCAACAAAATGAAGCATAGATAATTTAGAGATGCAATGTCTAAAACCATCATCTATTGCGCCATATGTTAACTCCCCACCTGCTATATGGGCCAATGGAATTTGCGTGACATGTGCAAATATAGCAATTGGGAATATGTCATACCTATCGCCAAGAATTACAATAATATCTGGCTTAAGTTTTGTAAATATTTTATGCAATTGGATAAGTTGATTGCTCATACTCGATAGTATTTCGCAATTGGATGCATCTTTTTGTTTGTTATCTATCATAGCTGATATTTTAAAACCTTCTTGAATAATTTGTTTATATGTATTGCCATATTTAGGCAACAAATGCATCCCAGTTACAACAAGTTTGAAATCAATAGTTTTATGGCTATCCATTTTTTTCATTAGAAGATACAAGTAATTATAATCAGCTCTACTAGATGATACTATGCATATTGTCTTTTTCAATTTCATAATATATAACTGCTTGGCAAACTAATAGTTCTTCTCCATATATCTATAGTATTTTGCATATTCATTGATGGATATTTTTGATGCATTGATAATAGATGTTGCGGGGTCCATAAATATCTTGCATATATTTTATTAGCATGTAATTTTTTTATGAGATTATGCTGTTGATCTTCAAATTCATTATTCAGAATTAAATTATTTAGCCAGTAATTTGGTGTATTATTATCAGTTGAATTATAAATTGTGGCACAATTACTATCTATAAAAGCTTTAGTATATTTGTCATGCAATATCTTTTTTTTCTTAATTATTAATTGTAATTTACTTATCTGAGCATATCCTAACGCGGCATTTATGTTGGACATTCTATAATTATATCCAATATCATCATGAGCTATAACCCATTTATGTTGAATTCTAGATGTACTGATATAATGTTTAATTTTTAAGTAATCTCTCTTATTTTTAATTAGTAATGCTCCACCCATTCCAGTTGTTATGATTTTATTACCATTAAAACTTAAAATCCCAAATCTTGCATATGTTCCTACGTGTTTTAATCTATGATAGGACCCTAATCCGCCAGCAGCATCCTCTATTATTCCTAAATTATATTTTTTAGCAATTGCGATAATCTTGGAGATGTCTGCAGGATATCCATAAGCATGCACTATCAGTATAGATTTAATACATTTTTTAGTTTTCTTATTTATACAAACATTTCCCTTTAATAAGGTGTTTTTCTTTAAGTAATCATCCAATTTCTTTGTATCAATATTGAAATCATTCATACGAGTATCTATAAAATGAGGAATACCATTAACATATCTTATTGCATTGACAGTAGCAACAAATGTCATGGATGGGACTAGTACTTCGCAATTTTCTATATCTGTCATCATCAACGCCATATGCAAAGCTGATGTTCCATTGTTAGTGAGCAAGACATAATTTGCTTCAGTGATATTTTTAATCTTTGCAGAAAACTTATCGATGTAGTCACCCTGAGTAGAAACATATGTTGATTTTATACATTTCTTAATATGTTTCAGTGCATCATTTAATAATATAGGTTCATGTACATGTTTCTCTTCCGGTAATGTTGGTAGACATGAATTTATTTTATTGATAATTGATTTGATCATAAGTTATATATATTTGTCTTATACTTATCCAAATTATTCTCAAACCAATCTACGGTCGCTATTAAACCTTTTTCTAAACCTAATTTTCCAGAGTATTTAGGTTTCCAGTTAAGAAGTGTCTCAGCTTTTTTATTACTTGCCTTCAATCTATCAACTTCGCCTTTTTTTGGCCTAATTCTCTTTGAATCAGTGATTATCTTTATCTCTTTATTAGTAATCTTGAATAGCATATTTATCAAATCTTTTATTGATATCTCAAAACCTGTCCCGATATTAATAATCTCTCCTATGCTATTTTTAGAATTACCAAACTTTAAGAAACCTTCTATAGTATCACTAATGAAAGTAAAATCTCTTGTCGGATAAAGTGAGCCTAATTTTATGTCTTTGTTATTCAATAATTGAGTTATGATGGTAGGTATAATTGCCCTATTAGACTGTCTAGGACCGTATGTGTTAAATGGACGTATAATACCTACTGGGAGATCAAATGAACTATAATATGAATATGCTAATTGATCAGCTGCAATCTTAGTAGCAGAATAAGGTGATTTTGATATAATTTTTGTTAATTCAGTTATAGGGTATTTAATTACATCACCATATACTTCACTAGTAGAGGTATGAATAAATTTAGATACATTATGTTTAAGTGATGATTCTAACATGTTTAATGTGCCTTTAACATTCGTATCTAAATAACTAAATGGAGAATGGTATGAATAAGGTATAGCAATTAAAGATGCTAAATGAAAAACATAATCAATGTTCTCACAGGCTTTATCAGTAGACTTGCTATCTCTTATATCACCAGGCAAGACTTCAATATTTTTTGTAATATCATCATTAAGTGTATCCAACCAACCCCAATTATTAAAGGAATTATATAATACCATAGCTCGTACATTGCAATTACCTTTCACTAGTTTTTCTATAAGGTGAGATCCAATAAATCCTTCTGCACCTGTGACTAAAATATTTTTATTCTTAATTTTATTCATATTTTTTATTCCTTATAAAAGTTAATATTTTCTAAAAAATCATCTAAATTAATTTCATTTGCAGAATCTGTATTTAATGAATAAATTGTATCACAGAACTGCAATGAGCTTGGTCTATGTGAAATTATTATAATTGTTATGTCTTTATATAATTTTTTTATTGAAGTTATAATTTTTTTTTCAGTTTCAATATCTAAAGCATTTGTACCTTCATCTAGAATTAATAATTCAGGATGACGATAAAGTGCTCTTGCAATTGCAATTCTTTGGCATTGTCCACCACTTAATTTGACACCATCATCGCCAATTATTGTGTTTAAACCTTTAGGCAATGAATTGACTAATTTCTTTAATTGACAGGTATCAAGCAAACCATTAATCAACTGATAATCTATCTTATCTTTATGAACACCAAATGCTATGTTTTCTGCCAAAGTGTTATCGATGAAAGATGTATTTTGCGTGACATATCCTGATATTTTTCTTAAGGCAAACAGATTTTGATTATTGAGTTTGTAATTATCAATATTAATACAACCTTTATTTGGTTGTATAAAACCTAATAAAAGATCGAGAATCGTAGTTTTACCCACACCTGTTTTACCAACTAGACCAATTATGGCTGATTTATTAATTTTTAAACTTATATTTTTAAGAATATCTCTGTCTTCATAATTGAAATAAATATTCTCAAGAGTTATATTATTGTTGAAAGATATTTCTTTAGTTGCTTTTTTACTAACAACAGGATAATTAATAACTTCATTAATTATTCGAAATGATGCTTCATTATATTTGATTGCCGACATATTCATAAATATTTGGTTAAATGCCGGAAGTATTCTATATGATGCAAACATAAATAGACTAAGAGTAGGTAAAAAATGACTAAATGGCATGTCGCTCTTAATTAAATACAATATTAATATTAATAAACTGCCAAATAAAAGTAACTCTATAATATATCTTGGTGAATATGAATATAAATCAGCTTTGGCAATAACATCTGTAAATTTTCTAGTAGCATCTGTGAAAACTTTTTGATAATAGTTTTCTGCTGAATAGAATTTTACATCTTTGATACTATTGAACGCATCTTGTGCATATTTAAACCTAATATTATTATTTTCTACTCTTATATTTCCATAAGAATGTAACTTTTTCTTCACCACAATATAAAAAATAGTGAATAATATCGCAATAGTTGACAAAGAAATAAGAAATATATATGGATCAATAAATATTAATAGTAGACATATAAATATAGCCATAATTGTCTTAGCAACTATTTGAAGTAGTGGCAATAAGATTCCTTTGGCAATAATTCTTGATTCATCTAATATATTCTTACATATCGTTGCAGTGCTGTTGTTAAAGAAAAATGAGTAATCTCTAGATAAATATTTATTGATTAAATATGAAGACAAACCATATTCATAATCAGCACAAAATTTAACAATAATCCAATATGTTAGTATATTTGCTATAATGGCAAATAAAAAGAAGCCCATAAACATATAGGTAATCATTGTTAAAGGATCAATATTAAAATACAAATATAGGTCCACAAATAAATCATATTGATCAAGATATTTTGGATCATTCAATATGCCAATAAAAGGCATAATTGAGGCTATACCCATCATCTCAATAAAACCAGCTAATAGAATTAAAAGTATTATAGTTATAAGATAATACTTTTCATTTCTCTTCATTAGTGAAGTGAGGCTTCTAATTATATCCATTTAGATAAGCAGTTATTGTATTTCTAATAATATCTTGAGGTGGTATTTCATCATTATAATTCATATACTTTGTGAATAAGTCTTTATTTATATTAAAATACTCATCAATATTTATTCTTAAAAAGTTATTTATATAAGCACTAAAGTCTTTATAGTTAGATACCTGAACACGGACAGGATAATCAAATTTGAGATATTCATCATCATTAGATGTATCTATAAAACATGATTTGTTTCTAGCACCTATACTTTCTAATATAAGACTAGAAGCAAAAGATAGAGTTATATTACTTTGAGAAGCTAGTTTATATGAATTATATGGTACGTTATTTTTATATATTGAATTACAGTTTGGAAAAATACTTTTATAATAATTATATTCTTCAGAAGATTTTCCTTTAAGGGCAATACATAAATTAATATTATGAGAACTAGAATATTCTAAAATATAATTATCTAGTAATTTAGAATAATGCATGAATTTTCTGAAATAGTCATGATTTTTACAGTTATTAAGGTTAATATAACTTGAAACTAAACATATATCATATTTATTATTTTTTAAAGTACTCTTATGTCTTTCATTAAAAATTCCTAATCTAAGCGAACCAATTGGCATAAAATTCTTAACTTTAGCACCTAAAGATTGAAAATTAGCTTTATCGTAATCGCCAAAGGAAAAATAATTTTCAAAATGCATGAAATTAGTAAAGCATTTATGCCATTTTTGCTTAATTCCATTCTGTATAGTAAATACCTTGATTTTCTTAGTAATAATATTTGATTTATTCAACCACTGAATAAAGTCACTATCGTCAGCCTGTGTAATGATTACTTTTGGATTAATTTGATTGATAATACAACACTTGTAAATAAAAATAATTTGTGATGATAGTTTTTTTTCAAGATTAATATATTTAAATAATAAAAATATATATTTTGCTAGAAAGTATGGTCTTAAATACAATACCAGTTGTTTATATGATGAGCTTAAAATACTAGTTTTTATTGAGCCTCTAGCTATATAATCAATTATTTCTTGAGAATTGGCAGCGTCATATATTAATAAATCTGCCTTTTTAGGGAATTTAAGGCTTAGTCTTCTCAACTCTGATTACAAAACTATTAATAAATATATAAGTTAGAAATATAATAAACCCGAACACAGTTCCTAAAATTACAATCAGTTTTCTTTTTGGTTTAAATCTATTTTCTGGGATGATAGCTAATTGATCTATTTGGGCAGATTGTATATCTGAAGGATTAATTTTAGTGAGTCTAAGAGATTCAGCTCTTTCTTGTAATAACCTAAGCCCAGCAATAAATGGATCAACAGATTTTCTGTTTTTTAGACTATTAATTTCTGCAGAAATAGCATCTGACCCCATTAAATATAAAGGAGTCATATTATTTTGATCGGCTGAATTATTTTCATCAGAAATGGTAACTGTCTGCAGAGCATTCACAGAATCTGCTCTAGCAGTTATACCTAATTCTTGAGCAATCAATAATGCCTCTTCAAGATTTGTTATTCTATCGAGTGTATTCTTTTTTGCTAAATTTCTTTTACTTTCTATGCTTGCTAATAGTAACGACCTTGAATTCTCTAATGACCGGTTAATGCTTACTGCTAACTCTTCGGCTGTGCCCTTTTCAACATCTATAATATATTCATTGAGCCATTTTGCTGCATCTTCAGGATTTGTATGTTCGAAAGCAACTGTTAAAAAATCTTGATGTCTGATTTCTTTAGAGACAAGTTTGCTTTCAATTGTAAATTTGAGTCTCTCATGAAAGTTTTCTTCAAATGATTCCTCTTTCGATAGATTTGTAAATTCGTTATGGAGTTGATTATTAAAAAAGTATCTCCTCTGATATTTTCTTGATTGAGAGTTTTTAATAAATAAATCATATATATCTCTTTCCGTAATAGGTGTGGCTTGAGATCCTAAAACGTCTCTATAGATATTTAAAATCTCAGCATTTCTTTTTTCTGGAGGTATTAAATATATTTTAGCTCGATATGATGACTCAGCAGTAAATGCGTAAAATAGTGATACAACTAATGATAAACCTACAATTACATAAAATGTTTTAATATTATTTTTTATAGCAGAAGTAAAAGTTGTAATATTTAAATCTGTCATTATTAATCCCCGTTTTTAGATAATCTTTGCTTATCATCCTCAATTTCTTTTTTGAGTCTTTGTAATTCAACCTTAAGGTTATCATACTCGTGGCTTTTCTTACTAAAGAAATTTACAGTCAATCTTGACTTTTCAATTATACCTTCTTTTGTCAAATAATAAGCATATGCTCTCTTATTCTTATTATTTTTAAAATTTCGTGCTTTAACTACACCCTTGTCTATCAAAGCTTTTAGTATATAGTTTATCTTGCCTAAACTTATCCCGATATTCTTTGATAATTCTCGCTGAGATACCTCCTGTCTATTTTCAAGATATCGCAGTATCTCTAGATCATTCTCTTGAGAGTCTAGTTGTTTCTTTTTCATTTTATACGTAGGTTGGCTATTTGTTATATTGTAGGCAGGCTACCGCAGTTGATATGTTCAACTGATGAACATATGATAATACAATAACATAGAATTTACAAGGGTGATCTAGTATATAATGTATCAATATCAACATAAGTCTGACGAGTATGATTTAAGAAGTAAATTAATACTTTCGCCCTTGTGGAGCTACTTTTTTCTAGGAAAACACCATCTATAAAGTCCTTCCCTATATTACTGATATATACCTTAGAACCACGTTGTAAATTATTGATATTGTTAGAGTTTAAGTTCATTGATCTACTTCTAATAATATGTATTAATGAATCTGATAGGAAATATGGTGAGCCAGTAGATCTATTTAGTAAAAGCTTAATAACACCTTTCGTGTTACTTATTGGTAAAAAGTTCATTGAATCTGTATATTTTACGAATATATAGGATTTAAACAATACTTCTTTTTTGGTTACCCAGTCACTCTTTATATATTTTTTATGGTTAAATGAGGGCAAATAAGTTTTAAATCCTTGATTTATAAGGTTTAATTCAGCTTTTTTTTCTTGATGTGTTTTAGTATGTACAACCATCCACATTATGTTCACCCCTTGAACATAGTAGATATATGTAGTCTATTTGTCAATAAAATACTTATAGCTATTTTCTTTAAAAATTCATTGTTTAAAAAATTGTTTCATTAAGACCGTCTTCAAGACAATATTTCGGTTCCCAACCAAAAACATTTTTTTATCTTGTTTTAAGTCATATAGTGATCACAAATTTTACCAGATATTAGTTTTTTTGTAGAATTGCCGCCAACAAAGAGCATTTATCTCAGTAATTAAAACTGTTATATTTCTTCGAAAGTTCTTATTTAAGTATTTTTTTAATATTATTGTTAGCAGTTTCTAACTCAGCTAGTGTGTTTACTGTGATGTGTATTCCTTGGTGTTGATAACAAGTTAGTAATTTTTTTGATATAAGTTTATTTATAACATCAATCAGAGAAGACTCATTATTAATAATATCAAATGATGATGAATTGAAATAATAATAACCTATATTCATAACATCATTTAACACTGGTTTTTCAGTAAATTCGTTTACTATATTTCGATCTAGTTTCATAACACCAAAAGGTATTTTAATTGGATAAGATGATATTACATTCAGATTATTATGCTCACTATGATGTTTTATTAAATCATTAATGTCTATATCAGAAATCGTATCACCATAACATAATATAAAATCATCATTAATATATTTCAACGAATCTTTAACACGGCTAATAATATCAACATTTCCAGAATTAACAATTCTATAATTTAAATTATTAAAGTTTATATTCATAAAGTCTTCAATTTTCTCAGATTTATAACCAGTAGCAATAATATAGTCAGATATTTGATATTTTAGTAAGTGATTGATTATATAAAACAAAATAGGTTTATCATTAATTTGTACAAGTGGCTTTGGTATATTATTAGTAAGTGGACGAAGTCTCATTCCTTCTCCGCCACATAGTATAATCACAGAAAGTTTCTTGTTATCTATCATTTATAATTTTGTTTTTATTATTAATTAATATAGCATAACTATAAGCTAATATTCGTGCACTATCTATGATTAATCCAGCTATTGGTAAAAATAAGAAAATATTTAAATCTGACATAAGATTTTTATATCCAGATTTAAGTATAGGGATAACTAGTGTTCTTAAAAAAAAATATATTAGAATTAATATCTCAATATTTATATAAAAAAATGTTGTTAGGGATATAAAATAAATAAATGGTTTTATATCGCCTTTTGCATATAAACCAGAAATAGAATAACTAAAAACTTTTTTAAAAGCTAAAAAAATATCAGTTGAATAGTTAATATCATAATACGTTAATGGATAGTCATAGGTAATTGATCTTTTAATATTATGTTTTTTAATTTTATTAATAAAATCAACATCATAATTTGCTCTTACATTTGGTAAAAAAAAACCAATTTTATCAAAAACTTTTCTACTAATTAATGATCCAGTTAAGCAAATACTCTTTTTTCTAAAGCCATATGTTTGTGCAATTAATGATTTATCTAATAATGACGTTCCTTCTGTATATATGCTACAAGATATGATTTCTGGAATATTACCAGAAATATATTTGGATATATTTTCATGCCACTCAATTGGTATATTTAAGCCACAATCAATATATCCAATATAATCACTTGTTGTTGACTCGATGCCTAAATTAATAGAAGAACTAGGACTCATTTTTCCAGAAAATATATTTTTAAAATTATCAGTATTATTTTCTGATATCCATTTATTGATTATATTACTTGTATTATCAGTTGAACCTGAATCAATGAAAACTATTTCATCAATCTTTTTAGATTGATTATGCAAACTATTAAGAGTGTTTAATATGAATTCTTCTTCATTATAATATGGCAATAAGACAGATACTTTCATTTATTTTTATTAAGTTTTTTTTCTACCAATACCATAATATGTGATGCGGTTTTCTTTAATTTTCTCGAGATCATATATATTCCTTCCATCAAAAATAACTGGGGTGTTTAGTAACTTTTTGATTAAGCTTAGTTCTATTCCCCAAAACTCTTTCCATTCAGTACATATAACTAAGGCATCTGATTTTCTTATCGCTTTATCAAATGTTCTCACTTCCTTATAGTTTCTATGTGAGATAATATTAAGTTTAGATAATGACGCAATAGGATCATATGCTTTTATTACGCATCCTTTCGATAGTAAATATTTGACTATATCAATACTAGGGGCAAATCTTACATCATCAGTATTTGGTTTAAATGCTAGCCCCCAAATACCTATTTTTTTACCTGAAAGTTTATTTTTAAAATGTTTTTTGATTTTATCACATAAATATAATTTTTGTTTAGCGTTTACTTTATCGACAGAGGTCAATAATAATGGATTATGTTGCACATCTTTTGAAGAACTAATAAGCGCATTTATATCTTTTGGTAGGCATGATCCACCATAGCCACAACCAGGGTAAAGAAAATCATACCCTATTCTTTTATCTGCCCCAATGCCTTTACGAATATTTTCAATATCAACGTCTAGCTTATCAGCAATATTAGATAACTCATTTATAAAACTAATTTTAGTTGCCAAAATAGCATTAGCTGCATACTTTGTTAGTTCTGCTGATCTGATATCCATGTACTGTATTTTAGTAGATTTTCTATTAAAAGGCGAATAGATTTCATCGAATATAGCTTTATGCTCAAAATTATTAGTACCAATTATAATTCTGTCTGGCTTCATAAAATCATCTATAGCTGTTCCCTCTTTTAAAAATTCAGGATTAGATGCTATGCTAAATTTTATAGGATTTTTTTTAATTTTTTTAAAAGTTTTTTCTATAATGTCAATTATGAAATCAGATGTCCCTACAGGGACAGTTGATTTCTGAACAATAATTTTTTCTGAGGTCATAAATGTAGCAATATCTTGTGCTACCTTGGATATTTGATTCATATTGGGTTGACCATTTTTTTTGGGCGGAGTATCTACTGCGATAAAAATAATATTAGAATAATTAATTGCTTGTGAAATGTTATGAGTGAATTTGATTCTATTTTTTTTGAAGTTAGTCTCAACTAGAGATTTAAGATTATTTTCATATATTGGCATTATACCTTTGTTAAGATTATTGATTTTTTTCTTATCAATATCTAAGCATGTAACATGATGTCCAGAATTAGCTAAACATACTCCTGTTACCAAACCTACATATCCTGTGCCAATAATAGTTAGTTTCATAATTATAGTTTTGACAATTTATTTCTAGATATTATGGCTGAAAACATGGTAAGTATAAAGATAAAAAATAATGTAGATTGATGATGAGAAAAAATTGAATGAGAAAACATATTAAATATATATATAAAAACAGTAATAAGCCCAAGGGTAGCAATAAGATGACTTTCATCTGAACTTTTTTTTAGGTGAATATAAAAATACATAAAATATGATATCAAATATATTACTAGTAGTATAAATCCAAATAGACCTGTCTTTGCAAAAGAATCTAAGTACTGGTTATGTGCATGATTAAAACCACCTGACTGATTCATATCAGATTTTCTTATCATAGGAATATGGTCATTAATGATTTGGTTTTCAAGCTCAATATTGAAGTTATCTAATCCAATTCCTATTATTGGTGATTTATGTATCATATTTAAGGATGCCTGCCAAATTATTAACCTTGGTTTGATTGAACCGGTATCTTTCCATGAAGTCTCTATATTTTCATGAGAATTAATAGTCATAATATCATCATAACCAGACAATATACGTGACAAGGTTCCGGATTGCCAAATTACTAAAAGTATGAATATAGTGAATAGCAAAATCTGTTTGAAATAAATGTCAAGCTTGACTCTGATTATAGGATGTAAAAAGATTATGAAAACAAAAATAAGTGAAAACAGATTGGCCCTATTGTTTGTTAGAGACCAAGCCATAATTGCAAATACAATAGATAATAATGAAATAACAATATTTTTATTATTCTTTTTCAAATAAAAAAATGTAATTAATGATAGTAGCGCAAATAAAAAACTAATATTACCATAAGTTGTTGCTGTGCTAGTAAACCCATAAACTCTTGATTGATTGTCAAAAAAAGCAAAATATAATGCGAAGACCCCAGATAATATAGAGGCAATATGAATAAAATTAATTACTTTATCTATATTAATATCAATAGATCTTATGAATAAGTATAAAGGAATCGCAAGTAAAAATCTGAAATATACATCAATTTCTCTAATATTTGCATCATGTATAGAAGCAGAGTATACGCTAAAAAAGAATAATGAAAAATTTAAACCTAATAGAGTTTTTTCAGGTAAAGACAATCCGAACGTCTTATATTTAATAAAATAGTACAAGGAAAGAATAATTATTAATATATATAATATATTAGCTATATTAGCTGTAATTATATTAGTAGCAATAAAAAGTAAGACTAGAATGCTATATAAATCATTATTGTCATTATGTTTAGGTAATGAATTATCTGTATGTATAAGATAGCATATAAAAATAAAAAATAGTGATATACTAAAAACTGTAAATCTTAATATTGTATTTGGTGTTCTAAATATACTTTCAGATGAACTTGATAACACATTAAAAAGTTCAAAGAAATCTAAATTATATATTAATCCTTTGATGGGTGTACCTTCTGGGCCTAGAAAAGATAAGATGAATAAAATTAAAGAAGAAAATAATAATGGAGCTCTTATTTTAGAGAAAAAAGCAAGATTTACAGGATTCATTATCAGAACAATCCAGTAACATTACCGTCTTGATCTAAATCTATTTTTTCAGCCGCAGGAACTTTAGGTAATCCAGGCATTGTCATTACATCGCCACATATCATGACAATAAACTCGGCGCCAGCAGCCAGTCTAACTTCTCTAATTGGAATTACATGATTCGAAGGAGCACCCCGTAATGACGGATCTGTAGAAAAAGAGTATTGTGTTTTAGCGACACACACTGGATATTTACCATAGCCATTTTCCTGTAAATCATCTATTTGTTTTTTTACATTACTTGGTGCTGTAATACCTGATGCGCCATAAATGTTTTTAGCAATAGTTTCCATTTTTTGCCATAATCCCATATCATCTTCATAAAGCAATTTGAAATTATTTGGCACTGTATCAATTACCTCAACTACTGTCTCAGCAAGTTCTTTTGCGCCACTACCTCCATCGGCCCAGTGAGTTGAAGATATAATTGGCACATTTAGTTCATCCGATTTCTTTTTTAGAATTTCTCGTTCTTTTTCTGTATCAAAAGTAAAACCATTGA
>NZZP01000043.1 GCA_002698665.1 Gammaproteobacteria bacterium
GTTATCCCAGTTATGGCGATAATCAATAGGTTGATCTTTTACACGGATTAAGCCGTAGTGCTCAAGATAGTTCAACGCTTCTAATTCAAAGTTTGAAACAACCCATACTACTGCTAGTGCAGATACTCCAATCCAACCACCAGCTGCAAAGAATAATGCTACTGAAGGTACTGACATTAAGTAACCACGAATCCAACGGTTTTGCCATGAAATGAAAGATACACCTAGACGGTTTAATCTCTCTTTTTCCATGTTAAACACGAATTTAGATTGACCTAGATATGATAGCAAGTAGTGACCATAAATTGTGCGACCGCGTGGTGCAGTTGCTGGATCATCCTCACTTGCAAGTTCTAAATGATGGTTATACACGTGTGCATAGCAGAAATGTGCTGAACCAGATAATGCCATTGTCATTCTTGAAATGATAAATGCAAAACCTTTTGTGTGTGACAGCTCATGTCCATATATGATCCCTATACCTGCAAATATCCCTGTTGAAAGTGTTGCACCAATTAGATCTAGACCTGTTATTCCTGAGGTTATTGGAATTAAGCCCATCCATACTGATGTTACTTCTACAGGCATACCAGACATAAAGCCATAGACACGCCATGCTAGTGCGAGTTGTAATAGTACAAATACTGGTAACATGAAATACATTACTAGATTTTGAAACATTGGACTCGCTAGTGTTTCACCTGTGTCACTATGCATTTGGCTTGATGCTTGCTTTTTTATAAGTGTATCTATAATGATACCTACAAATAATAGAGCAACGCCGAGCCATGCAAATATTCCGCCTGCTAGTACTCCTGCGAAGGTTACCAGTATAAGTACAGGTGCAAGCAAATATTTAATGTTTGCGAATATTGTTGACATAATACACCTCCTACGTTGTATTCTTGTCTATAATTAAGTGAACATATGTATTATAATATAATTATTGTCTAATATTTATATACTTTGTCCACTTTCTGTCTAGGACAATAATATAACAATATTGCGTTGTCAAGCTACAAAACTAAAAAAAGTAGTATTTTTACGATTTAATTGGGAAAATTTACTTGGATGTATACTTCTTACGAAATTTAGCTATTCTACCCTCTTTTGCTTCTATCCTACCCTTGCCAGTATAAAATGGGTGGGATTCAGATGAAGTTTCAACTTTGTAGACTGGATACTCTTTGCCATCCTCGTATTTCATAGTTTCCTTGGGAGATAGCGTAGATGAAATTAAAAAACTCTTATTGCAAGTTACATCATGAAATATAACTGGTTGGTATTTTGGATGTGTATCTTTTTTCATAATGAGCTAATATAACATAAAATATTTAGTGTAAAAACACTTTAATCTATTAAATTAATATTGTTTTATGGCAGTAAAAATTGTACAAGTCACTGATTTACACATTGCTTCGGATAAAAGGTTTGAGGCACACGGGGTAAATACTTTCCAATCGGCTAAGAATGTTATTACTAATATCTGTGAAATATCTAATCTAGACTACTTAATAATGACAGGGGATCTATCTGATGATGAGAGCACAGAATCATATACGTATATTGACGAACTTCTTCAAAACTTTTCTGCACCAGTCTACCTAATTCCCGGCAATCATGATGCGCCTGATATAAATAAGAAGATACATAAAGGAAGAATATGTAATCATAATTATTTTGTAGTTGGTAATTGGGTGATATATATGTTCAATACAAAGAAGAACAGCTCGCCTAATGGCCTCTTGAAAGAAGAGGAATTATTTATATTTGATAAACTTCTCTCAACTCATCCGGAAAAATCGTTTATGCTATTCACTCATCATCATCCAATTCCTATTGGATCAAAATCTATGGATAAAATGATGATTGAAAATTCACATGAGATAGTATCAAGAATAAAAACTAATACTTGTATCAGAGGTATAGCTTGGGGACATGTACATGAAGAATTCTTCTCTACTATCAATAATACTAAATTTTTTTCTTGTCCATCCACATGCTATCAAGCTAAACCGCAGACTAAAAAATACACAATTGATCATGAAGAGTTACCTGGATATAGGATAATAACTCTTCATGAAAGTGGAGATATAGATTCTGAAGTAATTAGAGTTGATTCAAAATAAATACAATTTAATTGTAACCTTTCTCGCCATGTTCTGATAAATCTATTCCTGTTTCTTCGTCTTCTTCAGATATTCTTAATCCCAACACATTATCAACTATACGTAAAATTATGAATGTAAATAATCCACACCAAATAATCGTAAATATAATACCTATGAATTGAATACCTATTTGGCTTGATATTGAATTATCTAGTCCCATGCCGCCAAAACTTGCGGAAGCAAATATTCCAGTTAGTAATGTACCTAACATACCTCCTATTCCATGCACAGGAAAGACATCTAGTGAGTCATCAATTTTAAGAACTTTTTTGATATATTGTGTAGCTTCATAACAAATAAGGCCTGCGAGCACACCTATTATTAATGCTCCGAGCGGTCCGACAAAACCAGATGCAGGCGTGATAGTCCCTAATCCTGCAACCATCCCGGTTACAATCCCCAGGACACTTGGCTTTCCTTGTTTAGACCATTCCCTAGCCATCCAAGATAAAGATCCAGCTGCGGCACCTATATGTGTGACTAACATAGCCATTCCAGCAGATTGATCTGCTGCTAATGCAGACCCTGCATTAAAACCAAACCAACCAACCCATAACATTGAGGCACCGGCTACTGTCATAGATAAATTATGTGGCGGCATTGGTGTTGAAGGAAAACCTTTTCTCTCCCTTAACATTACAGCTGCAACCAAGGCAGCTACACCAGCATTTATATGAACAACTGTTCCGCCCGCAAAGTCCATTAATCCTAGTTCTCCTAGCCATCCACCGCCCCATACCATGTGACATATAGGGGCATAAACAAAGACCATCCACAACATGCTAAATAATAACATTGAAGAGAACTTCATTCGTTCTGCAAACCCACCAACAATCAAGGCGGGTGTAATGATGGCAAAGGTTAGTTGAAACATTGCAAAGACAGTTTCAGGTATGTCTCCACTTAAACTAGTAGCTGTAACTCCCATCATGAATACATTACTCATTCCACCAATGATACCATTTAGAGATCCACCGTCACTGAAGGCTAAGCTGTACAAAAGAACTACCCAAAGTAGAGTAACAGCACAAGTAAGTGCAAAACACTGCATTAATACAGATAATACATTTTTACTTCTCACTAGTCCCGCATAAAAAAATGCTAAACCAGGAATAGTCATAAAAAGGACTAGGGCTGTGGATGTCAATATCCAGGCTGTGTTTGACCCAGAGAGTTCATCTGATGCGTATGTCACATCACTTATTAGTAATAGAACCACCGCAAAAGATAATAATATATATTTTGTTAATTTATTCATTTTTATTCTCCTCAATGACTATTATCATGCACAAATTGTGCCAAAATGATGCACATAGGTAAAAAATATAAAAGTCTTTGATATAAAGCCAAAAAAATGAAATCATTGTTTTGTTGTACTATTGTATATAAAAAGAAAGTAATTAATGCACATATAACGACATTTATTGCACTATTATGGAACATAATGAAAAAAAATTTGACGTAGTAATAATTGGTGGAGGTCCCTCTGGTTGCACAGCAGCTTTTAATTTGAAGAAAAGCGGCTTAAACGTGCTGATACTTGATAAAGCTGAATTCCCTAGACATAAACCTTGTGCAGGTGGGATAACAATGAAAACGCTAAAGCATCTACCTGTCAATATAGACCATCTCGTCGAACATACAGCAAAAAAAATGATTTTTGACTTTGGAGGATCAAAAAGAGTTGGCTTATCACACAATATAGGTTCGTGTGTCATGGTTATAAGAGATGAATTTGACAATCACTTTTTTAATGAGACATTGAAAATAGGTGTTAAGTTTAGAAAAATAAATCAGATTAAAAATATCCAATCTCTATCTACTATCACGATAGAAGTTGATAATGATCAAATTGAATGCAAGTATTTGATTGGTGCTGATGGAGCCAACAGTGTTGTTAGAAAATTAACTTCGAACCTAAAATATAAGAACCCCGTATTTGCATATGAAGGAAAAGTTCCTAAAAATAAAACTAATATTCAAACAGAATTTATATTTAATAAATATGGTTATGCATGGATTTTTCCAAAAAAAGATCATTATAATGTCGGCATAGGAAGGCTAGTTCCATCTCCAGATAATAAGAAATTATCTAAAAAAGAACTTTTCGATTTTGTCTCAAAAAGATTTAATAATGAGAATGTTGATAACATAACAGCTTACCCGATAGGAACTGAAGGTCAAGAATACCAAGCTGTTAATAACATTTTCCTGGTCGGTGATGCAGCTGGGTTTGCTGAATCACTGTTAGGGGAAGGTATTTATAATGCCGTATTATCTGGTAAATACGCTGCTAAATCCATTATCTCGTCATTGTATAATAAAAAAAGTACAGCAGTAGAAAATTATAATAGTTTTCTCTCAGATTTAAAAAATGAATTACAAATCTATCAAAAAGGGTCAAAAATTTTATATGGATTTCCAAGAATAAGTTATTGGATGATGCGACTTGGTTTAGGTAAAAAATTTATGAATGGTTATTCAGAGGGAAAAACATTAACAGAGATAATGGGGAAATCTAATATTTTTGCTAACTAACCCTATTCTTACAAAAATTTGCAAGATTTACTAAATTATCCTTATATAATCCCGGGCGTAGTGGTTTAAGGGCAGAGATTGCCAGGTTAGTTTGTTCGTCAATTTTCTGCTTTATATATAAGTTCGAGCTGTATTTTTCTAAAATTTTAATTACAGAATCCTCATCTACATCCGATTTACTAAATGCATTTCTAATACTTTTGGCATCTTCATCATTAGACTGAGATATTGCATGGATAATTGGCAATGTGGCCTTACCTTCTAATAAATCTTCTACTATATTTTTCCCTGTAATATCTGATTGACCGAAATAATCAAGGTAATCATTTCTTAATTGATATGCATTTCCAAAATGCAATCCAAATGATGACAATGCATCTACAGTAATGTCATTACCACCAGCAATTGTCGCACCAATTCTAGCAGAAGCTTGAAAAAGTATTGCCGTCTTCCTATAAATTATGTCCATATACTCGCTCTCGTTTACATCTAAATTACCTTTATTCATAAGCTGCATCACCTCTCCTTGGGATATGATGTTTGTAGTTTTTGCTAGGGTCTCATAAACTTTTGAATTATTTATTTCTACAATAATCTCAAAAGCTCTAGAATATAAAAAGTCTCCGACTAATACTGCACCTTCATTCCCCCAAATCATGTTAGCCGTATCTCTGCTATGTCTTATCTTAGACATATCTACAACATCATCATGCAGTAATGTAGCTGCATGAATAAATTCCACAACAACTGCCGCATCTATCAAGTCTTTGGTTTCCTTATCACTTGATGAATATGCTGATAGGAATAAAAGTATCGGCCTCAACCTCTTCCCTCCACTAGTAATGATGTGAGAACTCAAATCATTAATCATAGAAACCTGGGTTTTTGATCTATTCTTTAGATTTACATCTAATTTTTTCAGGTCCTTAGATAATAGTTTTTTTATAGATGAAATTGTCATTCTTCTATATTACAGATTCATGTGAAAAAGAGCTAGTTATTAGAAATATCCAAATATTTATCGAATAAAACGGATAAAAGTATTTATTAAATCGTTAATACAAGGTAAAATCATCTGAATTTACAGGTTCAACTATGTACGCAATAATAAAAAATGGATCACAACAATTCAAGGTTACTGAAGGTGACACTATTAAAGTGGATTTAATCGCTTCTCCAGAGGGCTCTCCTGTAGCGTTTAATGAGATAATCATGGCATTCAATGATAAAAATGAACTTGTCCCTGCTGAGAAGTTGTCAAAAATCAAAGTTAAGGGTACCATCGAAAAACATGGTAGATATAATAAAATACGTGTAGTAAAATTTAAGCGTAGAAAACATCATATGAAATCACATGGACATAGCCAGGATTTCACTCAGGTAAAGATTGAATCTATAAAATAAATTAGGTAAAAAAATGGCTCATAAGAAAGCAGGCGGTAGTACTAAAAATGGAAGAGATTCTGAGTCTAAAAGACTCGGTGTTAAAAAGTATGGAAGCGAATTTGTAAAAGCTGGGAACATAATACTTCGCCAAAGAGGCACACCTGTCAAAGCTGGAAAAAATGTAGGATGCGGAAGAGATCATACATTATTTGCTAAAGCTGATGGTTATGTATTTTTTCAAAAAAAAGGGTTAGGCAAACACAAGTTTGTCAGTGTTCTACCTACAAAAACAGTCTAAAATCTAATAATTATGAAATTCATCGATGAGACCACAATCTTGGTTAAAGCTGGTAATGGTGGTGACGGCTGTTTGAGCTTCAGGAGAGAGAAATATATACCATTTGGAGGTCCAGATGGAGGAGATGGTGGTGATGGTGGTTCAATCATTGTGAAGGCAAAAGATGGACTGAACACACTGGCAGATTTTAGAAATAAGAGTAAATTTATTGCGCCTAATGGAAAAGCAGGAGGCAGTAAAAATAAAAAAGGAAGATCTGGAGAAGATCTAATAATAGAATTACCTGTTGGAAGCATAATCTATGACTACGAAACCCAAGATATGTTATGCGATTTAAACGAAAACAACAAGGAAATTACTCTGGTTACCGGTGGTAACTTTGGTCTTGGTAATACCAGATTTAAGAGTTCCACAAATAGAGCTCCAAGGAAAACCACTAAAGGCACTCATGGTGAAGAGAGGCATTTAAAAATTATTTTAAAAGTATTAGCAGATGTTGGGCTTGTAGGATCTCCTAATGCAGGTAAAAGCTCGATACTTGCTGCTATAAGTATGGCAAAACCAAAGATTGCTGATTATGCTTTCACAACCATTCATCCAAATTTGGGTGTCGTTCTAATAAGTGATTATGAAAAATTTGTAGTCGCAGATATACCTGGTCTTATAGAAGGTGCTTCATCTGGTTCAGGACTAGGCATACAATTCCTTAAACATATTTCCAGAACTAAATTGTTATTACACACGATAGATGTATCTGGATATAATTTAGAAAAAATAAAAAATGATATAAATATTATTTTAAATGAATTGGAGAAATATGATGATGAACTTGTCAAAAAAGATCGATGGTTTGTATTCAATAAAATTGATCTTCTTTCTAATACTCAATTAAATGATTTAAAAGCATCAATAAATGATAATATGAGTGGTGAAATATTTTTTGTATCTGCAAAAAATAAAAATGGGCTGTCTGAGCTATGTAAGCAAATTACGGAGTATTTGAAAGATGAACTATAGAGTTGTATTAAAAATTGGGAGCACATTAATTAGTGCAGATAGTGATTCATGTTTAAAACTGATAAGCAATATATCCTCACAGATAAAAAAAATTTTAAAAAATAATGTTGATTTTATAATTGTAACATCCGGAGCTATTAGCGAAGGTCAAAAGGTTATGAATATTCATGATAGACCAGAAGAACTAAACTCATTGCAAGCATTGGCAGCGATTGGCCAGCAACAATTAATGTCTGTATATGAAAATGCATTCAATAAACATGATATCATCACTGCACAGGTTCTTCTAACTCATGATGATATGCTAAACAAAGACAGACACTCTAACGCNAAGGTAACCATAGAAAAACTACTAGAACTAAATGTTTTGCCAATTATTAATGAAAATGATGTTGTGGCCACAGAAGAGATAAANTTTGGAGATAATGATAAGTTAGCTGCAATGGTAGCTAAACTAATAAATGCTGATTTGATGATTATTTTAACTAATCAAGATGGATTCTTTACTAAAAACCCAGATTTACACAGTGATGCAACTTTGATAAAAAATATAGCTGTAAATGAACTTCGGTTTGAAAATTATAATGACAGATCCAAAAGCAAACTAGGAACTGGTGGCTTTGTAACTAAATTACAGGCTGTAAAGATAGCTGCTGAAAGTTCAACTGACACAGTTATTGCATCTGGATATCAATCAGATGTCTTATTAAAAATATTTGATAATGAAGAAGTTGGAACAAAATTTATCTGTAAAAAATAAATGATTCTATGACAAATTTTTAATTTGTTTGTTTAATCTTGACTTGTGTCTAGCTGCTTTATTCTTATGTATTAGTCCCTTGGTGACTAATTTATCCATCACTGACACTGCTTCTCGATAGTTTGTAGTTGATGCTTCTTTATTTTTTTCAGATAGAGATTTCAGGACTTTTTTAATACTTGTTCTAAAATTTGATTTTTGTGCAGAATTTCTAGCTCTTGCCTTGTCAGCTTGTCGGACTCTTTTTCTTGCTTGTGCAGTATTTGCCAATGTAATCTTCTCCAATTAAAGGTAAAATGTAACAAGATTATCTCAGTGTAAGGTAATTCTGTCAACTGATAGATGAGAAATGGCTAAATAAATATTATGCAAGATCATAAGAACTCTCTGGTAAAATCGTCATACATTGTTGGTGGCATGACGTTTATCTCACGTATATCTGGTTTTATTAGAGATATAATTTTTGCAAATATTTTTGGTGCATCAAATAATACAGATGCTTTTTTCATAGCATTTAAAATACCTAACTTTTTTAGAAGACTTTTTGCTGAGGGTGCATTTATCCAATCTTTTGTGCCAGTCCTTAATGAGTATAAAGTCAAAAATCCAATTGAGTTAAAAAAGTTTATAAGCTTTGTTCAGGGTAATCTTGCAGTTATATTATTTATAATTGTACTTCTTGGTATTACTTTTTCTGAAACTATTATATCAATTTTTGCGCCTGGTTTTACTGAATCTGACTCGAGATATATGTTAGCAAGCACAATGCTAGAAATAACCTTTCCATATTTATTATTCATATCGCTAACTGCTATGTCAGCAGGTATATTTAATACTTTTGATAAGTTTTTCTTACCAGCCATAACTCCGGTTGTCCTAAATATATGTTTAATTACTGCAGCCCTTTTCTTTACACAAATATTTAGTGACCCAATAATTTCTCTAGCTTACGGAGTATTGATTGCAGGCGTTATTCAATATCTAATCCAATTACCTCTATTATACAAGTTAGATCTACTGGTAATGCCTAGAATAGGCTTTGCCTTTCAAGGTGTTAATAAAGTAATAAAATTAATGTTACCGGTTATGCTAGGAACGGCAGTTATACAAATAAATCTTATAGTTGATTCAATAGTTGCGTCAATGTTATCTACTGGTAGTATTAGCTGGCTTTATTACTCTGATAGGTTAGTTGAATTTCCATTAGGAGTTTTCGGTATCGCAATAGCAACTGTAATATTACCAGCATTATCTAAAAAATATACAAGCGAAAACATAAATGAATATAAAAATACACTCAATAAATCAATTAATCTATCAATAGCCTTTGGCATTCCTGCGATGATGGGACTTATAATACTATCTGATATAATTATTGTTACTTTATTTCAATATGGAAGTTTTACAACTATAGATACTTTGATGAGTACATGGAGTTTAATGGCATATGCAGTCGGGCTACCTGCATTCATATTAATGAAAGTATTATTAACTGGTTTTTTCTCCAGACAAGATACAAAAACGCCTGTTAAATACGGCATTATAGCCGTAATATTCAATATATCGATGAACCTATCTGTTCTGGCATATTATTCAACATATGAATTTGAGGGAGCTCATGCATTTCTGGCACTCGCAACATCACTATCTGCATGGATACAGGTATTACTTCTTCACAACAAACTAAAAAAGGATGGCCTCATACTAGATGCAACAATTTTTAGCATACAGACATTACAGGTTTTTGTATGTTCGCTAGTAATGTTACTAGTTCTTATTTATATACTCTCTTTTGTATCTAATTGGACACAGTTAGAATATTACATCAGAGGAATCTTATTAATTTTTTATATAAGTATTGGCGGGATAACATACTTAATAAGTATGTATTTTTTTGGTTTTAGATTTAAAGAGTTCTATATATGATTGTAATAAATAATTTAGATAATATAAAGAATTCCTATCCTTGTGCCATCGCAATAGGTAATTTTGATGGTATGCATGATGGACATGTTAAACTGATTAAAAATGTAGTTAAATATGCCAAGCAGAATAATTTATTACCAACTATTCTAACTTTCGATCCAATGCCACAAGAGTTTTTTAAAATTAATAATTTTTTTAAAATAATGTCTAGCAAAGAAAAAATTGAAATATTAAAAAAGTTTGAAATAGAACAGGTAATACAGTTACCTTTTAATGAAGAGTTTTCTAGAGTTTCTGCTAAGAGTTTTATTGAAGATATTTTAGTAAAAAAATTGAATTGTCAATATATTGTAGTTGGAACTGATTTCAAGTATGGGAATAAAAGACAAGGTGATATAGATTTACTTCAAAAATACATGGATGATGGCCATTTTAAATTATCTAAAATAGATCTACTTAAAAGCTCAAAGACTAAAATATCTAGTTCCTTCATTAGAAATCTATTAATTAAAGGGGACTTTGAAATTGCAAATTCTCTATTATATAAGCCATTTAAATTATCTGGTAAAGTGGTACATGGGGAAAAATTAGGAAGATATTTGGGGTACCCTACTGCAAATGTAGAAATATGTAATTCTTATCCAATAAATGGTATATTTCTAGTGGAAGTTAATTTAGGTAGTCAAAAGAATTTATACGGTCTAGCGAGCATAGGTAATAAACCGACGTTTTCCGGTAAAAATGATTTATTAGAAGTATTCATACTTAATTTTAATTCCAATCTTTATGGCCAAAAAATAGAAGTTATGTTCTTAGAAAAAATAAGAAACCAGATTAAATTTAAAAATACTCAAATGTTAGTAGAAAAAATGAATGAAGACACTGAATATGCGGTAAAATTAATCAAAGAAAAATATGAATTATAAAGAGACACTAAATCTTCCTTCAACTAAATTTCCAATGAAGGGTAATCTCCCGAATAAGGAGCCTGAAATCCTGAAATACTGGGAAAGTATTCGCCTTTATGAAATGATACGGAAAGAAAATGTTAATAATAAAAAATTTATACTCCATGATGGCCCGCCTTATGCTAATGGCGATATTCATATTGGCCATGCGGTTAATAAAGTATTAAAAGATATTGTCATAAAAAGTAAGACTTTGTCTGGATATGATTCTCCATATGTACCAGGCTGGGATTGTCATGGATTACCTATAGAGCTAATGGTTGAAAAAAAGCATGGTAAATCTAAATTTCTTGATGACAAAAATGCTTTTAGAAAAGCATGTAGACAATATGCAAGTAAACAGGTTGATCGTCAGAAAGAAGATTTCATAAGATTAGGAGTAAATGCTGACTGGGAAAATTCATATACGAGCATGGACAAAGAATTCGAGGCATCTATTATTAGAAGTCTATCCCTTATACTTAAAAATAATCATATATATTTTGGGTCAAAACCTGTCCATTGGTGCATAGAGTCTGAATCTGCTCTAGCAGAAGCAGAAGTTGAATATCAAGATATCGTTTCTGATGCTGTGGATGTACTATTCGAAGTAGGCAATTTTGATGATTTTAGAAAGAAAACTTCTATTGATGAAATCAACAAAAAAATATACTTTGTAATTTGGACTACGACTCCATGGACTCTTCCTGCTAACGAAGCTATTGCAGTAAAAGACAATATTGTATATTCAGTTGTTGCTATAAAAGACAAATATATAATCGTGGCAAAAGAGCTTATAGAACAACTAATGTTAAAAATTGATGAACATGACTATGAGGTAATCAAAAATATTACTGGCAATGAATTGATAGGACTAAATGCAAAACATCCTTTCTACAATAAATATGTACCTGTTATAAATGCCAATCATGTTAACACTGAGAGTGGGACGGGTTTAGTGCATATTGCACCAGGACATGGTCAAGATGACTATGTTGCTGGTATAGAAAATGGATTAGATATTTTTAACCCTGTTAATGACAAAGGGTTTTTTGTTGACTCCCTAGAATTATTTGGTGGTATACATGTAAGAAAAGCTAATGAACCAATCATTAATAAATTAATTGAAGAAAAAACATTACTTCACCAAGAAAAGTACTCTCATAGTTACCCACATTGCTGGAGATTCAAAACACCATTAATATTCCGATCTACTCCTCAGTGGTTTATTAGTATGGAGCAAAATAACCTCCGAAATAAAATACATAACACACTTAAAGATGTGAAATGGCTTCCTGAGTGGGGTTATGAGAGGATTAAAAATATGATTGAGAATCGACCTGACTGGTGTATCTCTAGACAAAGAAGCTGGGGGGTACCAATCCCTTTCCTTGTAAATAAAATAACCGGTGAATTACATAAAAAAACTCCAGAAATACTCTTGCAAGCAGCAGATATTGTTGCAAAAGAGAACATAGAGGGCTGGTTTGAGTATAATAAAGAAGAACTTATAGATAGCAACCTTGATGATTATGAAATGGTTACAGATACCTTAGATGTCTGGTTCGATTCAGGCTCTTCGCATCTGTGTGTAATGCAACAGAGAGGTTTAGGTGATGTAGCAGATCTCTATTTAGAGGGTTCAGACCAACATAGAGGGTGGTTTCAGTCATCAATTATCACAGCTCTTGCAACAATTGGGAAAGCACCATATAAGACCGTGCTAACACATGGTTTCGTTGTTGATGCCCAAGGCCAGAAAATGTCTAAGTCACAAGGCAATGTTATATCTCCGCAAGAGATTATAAAAAGCAAAGGGTCGGATATATTACGACTATGGGCAGCAAATACTGACTATAGCAAAGAAATGCATATATCAGATGAAATCATAAATAGAACTGCAGAATCTTATAGAAGGATACGAAACACACTGAAATTTCTATTATCAAATATTAGTGATAATGATGAAAAATTTAATGACATCGAAGATAATGACTTACTGATACTAGACAAATGGATTCTATATAAAGCGAAAAATCTTCAAAACCAGATTATTAAGAATTATGAAAATTATAAATTTCATCAGATTACTCAAGATATACAAAATTTCTGTACCACATATCTTGGTGGTTATTATTTAGATATTATCAAAGATAGGTTGTATACATCCAAAAAAGATGGTGTAGCAAGATTGGCAGCTCAATCAACATGTATCATGTTACTTAAGATGATAAATAAATGGATAGCACCTATACTTTCATTTACAGCTGAAGAAGTATATCAACATTTATCTGGGTCTAAAAAAGAATCAGTTTTCCTAGAAAAGTGGGATACAAAAAATATTGAAATTAGCCAAGATGAAATTAAAATATGTGAAAATATATTCACCTTGAAACAAAAAGTATCAAAAGAACTAGATGATGCAAGAAGTTCTGATCTTATAGGATCCTCACTAGATGCTAATGTTGAACTTATAGTTGAGAAAGAATTGTATGATTCATTAGTAATATACAAAGAAGAATTAAAATATATATTTATATGCTCTCATTGCGATTTGAAACAAGGTGATAAGCTCTCCATAACTGTTCATAAAAATATAAATAATAAATGCGATAGATGCTGGCATAAAAATGAATCCGTTGGAACTATAAAAGATCATCCTAATTTATGTGCTAGATGCCATGATAATATTTATGGCGATGGTGAAAAAAAGATTTTAGCATAAATGTTGCTTCTATCTATAATAATCATAAGCATTCTTGTTAGTATCGATTATTTTTCTAAATCATATTTAAAAAGCATTTTACTGGATGGACCAATGAGTATTAATGATTTTTTAACGTTTCAATTAATTAAAAATAAGGGTATCGCATTCAGTATTCTAAATTCTGATTCAATGTTGATTAATATACTATTACTCATAATTATTTTAGCAATAACATATTTTATAGCATCTCATTTCTATCGGAATATTAATAATATGATTATGATGGAAAAATTATCATTTATACTTATCATCTCCGGAGCTATTGGTAATCTTCTAGATAGATTTATATATGGATATGTTATTGATTTTATATTTATATCATACAAGAGTTTTTATTTCCCAGCCATATTCAATGTAGCAGATATATATATTACAATAGGAGCAGTCATATTAATTATATTATTATTTAAAAAAGATGAATCATATAATAAAATTTAACTCTCTAGTAAAGATGAATTACTCCATAGAGAGCATAAATAAAATTGTATTCGAATCAACATTTGAATCTAAACCAGTTGTAATAAGGATTGGAAATGGTTTATTGCCACAGAAACTAGAAATGACACTGTATGGCTTAGAGAAGAATGCAAAACAAACCATGTATCTTGAAGCACAAGATGCATTTGGGCTACGTGACGAAAGAAATTTTCATACTTTAAAAAAAGATGTTTTTCCTGATAAAGAAATGATAAAAGTAGGTAATATTATTGAGGCTGAAGTTGAAAATAATGATAAAGATTCCAAATATACATTTGCCAAGATCTGTAAAATAAACAATAATGATGTGATAATAGATTTGAATCACCCATTAGCTGGTCACAAAATAATTTTTAAGGTACATATTTTAGATATAAATGAATAACCTAAATAAAACAGAATTAGTACTCGCTACACCAAGAGGTTTTTGTGCTGGTGTCGAAAGAGCTGTAGATATAGTGGAAAAAGCTATAGAAAATTTTGGCGCTCCTATTTATGTTAAACATGAAGTTGTTCATAATAAATTCGTCATCAAGAATTTAGAGCAAAGAGGTGTAAAATTCATTGAAGATATTTCGGATGTCCCAAATAAATCTATCTTGATTTATAGCGCACATGGTGTATCTATTAAAATCAAGCACGAAGCTGAAAAGAAAAATTTAAAGATATTTGATGCTACATGCCCTCTCGTTACAAAAGTACATATGGAAGTGCATAAATATTCAAAAAATAATGCAGATGTAATCTTAATTGGACATAAAGGTCATCCTGAAATAGAAGGTACCTTAGGACAGTATCAATCAAAAAAAGGACATATTTACCTAGTAGAGAACAAACAAGATGTCGATAGCTTGACTATAAATAATAAAAATATTGCATATGTGACCCAAACAACATTATCAATAGATGATACTCAAGAAATAATTAGTCTAATTACAAAAAAGTTCCCAGATATACAATCACCAGCTAAAAAAGACATTTGTTATGCAACACAAAATAGACAGGATGCGGTTAAGTCAATCTTAAATATATGTGATTACCTAATTGTAATTGGTTCTGAGAATAGCTCAAATTCTCGTCGGCTTGTAGAGTTAGCATTAAAAAATAAAATTGAATCAAAACTGATAGATAATAAAAATGATCTAGATCTTAGTATTCTAGAGAAAAAAAAGGTTATAGGTATCACAGCAGGTGCATCAGCGCCAGAAGTGCTGCTAAACGAGGTAATTGATTTTCTAACGAATAATGGTGCTAAGCTTAGAGAAGTGACTGATAGTCAGATTAAGGAGAATGTTACATTCATGTTACCAAAGGAACTTAGAACTTTATAGATCATGAGTAACGTTATCATCTAACTCTTCATCAGGAGGACTAAACGCTGGATCATTTGGATTGAGGAAAATGAACTCATTCTTATCCTCTTCTAATTTGACATAATCCAGCTTACAATTTTTGAGATGAATCATGCAATCAGGTGAAATAATTATCTCTATACCGTTTACCTTTAATCTAAGGTCTTCTTCTTTTGAGTTATCAAAACCCATACGATAGTTAAACTTACCATTACTTTCTACGTTTACAGCAATTCTCAATGGCCATTCAGAAGATTTCGATGATTCTGAAGACTTTTTTATCTGTTCTGCAGCGCTATCACTTATTTCAAATATCTGTTTTTGCTTCATGATTTTTTATATTATTAATATATTTTAAAAACTGTTCAATCCAATTAGATTGTTTTGTTGACCTTAAATGACTATAGCATGCAACAAGATTCTTGTATAAAATTCCATCAGATTTTCCATTGACTCCATAGCCTCTTGTGACTTTGAAACCATACTTATACCTTTTCTTGTTAAATTTGATAGAAGAATAATGAAATTCATGCGCATTAATTATTTTAGAATTTCTTAACCATGGATGATGTTTAGTAACCGATAAATTAACATAGCCTCGCCCTATTGGTTTTTTATTCATCTTAATATCGGCATCAATTATACCCGTCATTTGATGTGATTTATTGTTAATAGAAATAGAATTACATAAATACATCAAACCTCCACATTCAGCATAGATAGGCTGATTTTTTTCGATAAATAATTTAATACTTTTTATAAATTTCTTATTTTTAGATAATTTTGATGAATTGAGCTCCGGAAAACCTCCTCCTAAAAATAATGCGTCAATATTTGGTAATGACTTGTCTCTAATTGAATCTATCCATTTAATTTTTACACCATAAGATTTGAACTTTTCGATATCATCAGGATAATAAAAACCAAATGCCTCATCTCTAATTATTCCAATATTAATATTAGAATATATATTACTTTGACTAAGGCCTTTTTTGCTAAGTGTTTTAATAAAATTTTTTTTCAATTCCTGCTTGTTCAATAATGAGTCGGTATCTACAGATGATTTGATGATTTTTTTAATCTTTTGGATGATTTTATCAGATCGCCGACTAGAAAATTCTGGAACTAAGCCTTGATGTTGTTCTGTAATAGCAAGATCATTATTGTTGTAGATTGATCCTAGTACATCGAAATCAGAGTATTCATTTATTGCATTTAGAATTTTAGACTCATGTCTTTCACTTTTAATGTTATTAAGTACAATGCCTTTATATTTAATTTTCTTATCAAAATCTCTGTATCCATTTATTAGGGGCGCGATACCCCTCGTAATACCAATGCAATCAATCAGTAATATTACTTCTAAAGATAGTAATTTACTAAGCGCAGCATTACTATCTTTGCCATCCAAACTAACACCATCAAATAATCCTTTGTTACCCTCTATAATAGAGATATTAGATTTATGTGATTTCTCCATATAAAGGTCCTTGATATCACTAGATGCCATGGTATTGAAATCCAGATTATAACAAGGCTTTTTTGCAGCCTTGCTAATCCAAAGTGGATCAATATAATCCGGACCTTTCTTGAAGACTGCTAATTTTTGATTACTTAAAATTGCAGATAGCCCAATAGATAGAATAGTTTTACCAGATGATTTTTTTGTAGAAGATATGAGATATTTATTCACTAAGTTTATTTGTCTGTATTGTCAGAAGTAACAGTATCTTTAGAAATTACAGATGTAGGAAGTATGTAAAAGTTTGTAATACCAATTAAAACAATTATAAGCGCAAGTGCTACACCTCCCAAACCTAAGATAAACTCGTAAATAGAGGGAATATAATTATGAACAACATTATCATAAAAACTACTTTCAATAATTATATGATCTGGGAAGATTGTTAATGGATATGCTTGTCCCCCAATTATAATTACATACATTGCTGCAAAAGAACCTATTAGTATCAGTATAGATGACAATTTCATAGAAGACTTTATAGATAGTTTATTAGAAAAAATAATAATCAGTGGCAATATAATTCCTATAAATACTTGCCCAACCCAAAAAGCAAAAGTATAAAAACCTCCACTAGAAAGGATAAAAATCTCGAAATTAATATGTTTGGCTATATATAAATTAGTAATATGGTATAAAAATAAAAAATATAAATGAGCAAATAAAAATATAATTGTCAAACTCCTAAAATTTTCAATAAGTTCATCAGACATATACGTTTTAAACTTTATGTTAATAGCCCGGAGTGTAAGGTAGTACACAGAGGTTCCATATGAGAGTGACATGACAATAAATAAAGGAGCTAAAATCGCAGTAGCATAAGCTTCCCTGGCAACTAAAAATCCAAAAATTGACCCTGTACCAGTTGTTAAAATTATTCTCCAAGCAAATGCAAAGGTTCCAACTGATTTTGAGAAACTGTTGACCTCTCTATCTAACATAGTCCATATATATATTATAAGTACTAAAGCAAATCCAGAGTATAAAAAAATGTTCCATGCAAAAATGGATTTAAAATTAAATGTAGTCATAGCCACAATTAATCTATTTGGTCTACCAAGATCTAAAACGAGAATAACAAGGCCTGCAACTAAAAATGCTAATGCAAGGAGTGCTGATAAAGGCGCAAGTGGTTTATATGGGACCTTATTAAAAGCTGATGATAATGAAGCAATATTCAAGACACCAGATGCTATTACTATTAGTAACACAGCAAACATATGAGGCATGCCCCAAACAATCTGATTATTCATTCCTGTAATATAGTGTCCTTCATGTTCCATGTATAAGGATGATAAAAAACCTAAGAATATAAAGAACCCAAGCAATATGAACTGGCTCCAAAAAATTTTAGGGTCGATAAGATATTTTCCAAATATTAATTTTTTCATATCCTAAAACCCAGTGTATGTAACTCTTTGTTTAAGCATTAAATCTGCTCTTAATCTTTTATGATCCTTTTTTCTAAGAGCTTTGTTCACTCGACTTTCTGAATCAGATAAATCTCCAAAAGAAATTGCTTGATGACCTTCTTTTTGACATGCTTCTTCACATGCAGTTGTATCTGATCCATGATCGATTCTATTTGCGCAAAAATTACAGCTTTCTACACATCCTTTACCTCTTGGAGCATTAGTTAATTGTTCCGTGAGATTTTCATGGACAAAAGACCTAGCTTTAAATGGACAAGCCATCATACAATAACGACAACCAATGCATGTGTGCTGATTAACCATTACAATTCCGTCTATACGTCTAAATGAAGCACCAGTCGGACAAACATCACAACATGGGGGATTTTCGCAGTGCTGACACATCATTGGCAAGGTTGTTACTTTATCAGTTTTAATATCTTGTATTTTAATCTTTCTAATCCATTGTGAATCTGTTTCAGGACGATCAAATCCATATAAGCCATTCTCTTCTATACAAGCATCTACGCATGCAGTACAACCACTCACACACTTATCAACATCAACTGCCATAGCCCACTTTGTTGATGAAGAAACTTTTTGATCAAGTGGTTTTGCGGCTTCAGCATGGGTAAAAAGATTAGGAATAACATAAACCACTGATATAGCAGAAAAAGATTTCACTAGAAACCCCCTTCTTGATAATTGCAAATCTTTATTATTCATGATTGGTCTCCTCTAGGGAGATTAAAATATTCTCAACTTGATCTTCTAGAATTACTGACTTGTTGGACTTCATTGGTTTTCCTCGAGGAACAGTAGCATGGCATGTAAAACAATCGATATTTACTGCAGTCTTAACATGGCAAGCTTGACAAAATTGCCCGTCATCTGTCACAGGTATAGGCTCACCTATCTCATCGTACGAAACATGACAATCAATACAATTTGCTAAACTATGCTGTTTAGTTCTTATACCATCAATAACTGTCTCATCTCTCTGATGATAAAGAAAAACAAAATGTTCTTTTTGCATCATCTCTGTCGGCTCAACGCACTGATCTAACATATCTGCTTTAGAATGACCTTTCATTACATGCTTTTCACCATCATGGGCAGAGGATGATAATGGATTGAGAGTAATAATAATTATAAGAGCACTGTTTATGAATTTACACATTGATCATTCTCCCCGGCATCAATGAAGTATTAAATGCTTATTCGCCTAATCCCATCTTAATGTATCCGGTAGGGCAAACATCAGCACAAATATGGCAACCAATACATTTATCATAGTCAGTATCAACATATCTTCCCATTGTTGCGACATCTTTCTTTACTCGAAACACAGCATCTTGAGGGCAATATATTACACAATTATCACATTCAAAACACATCCCGCAACTCATACATCTTGATGCCTCCTTGATAGCATCTTCTTCAGAAAGGCCGATAATTCTGTCTTCGTAATGATCTATAACTTCGTCACCTGATGGGACAGCTTCACCTCTTTTAACCCTTTCTTCATGTTTAAAATGTCCTAGGAATAGCTCGGTAGAAGGTATGATTTCCTGAGCTGAACGATCTTCATAATTATGAATAACTGCGCCACTAGTATCGGTTCCTCTTTGTTTGTCTGGGTCTTCAATTGGTGCAGTATATGTCTCTGGTTCAAGATCTGTCTCTCTTAGCTTATCCAATAAATTAAAATGATGGACATCAACTTTAGGTCTACGTTTGAAATCTTTATTATCAAAGAAACTTTTAATTGACTGAGAGGCGATAGATCCTTGGCCAATCGCGGTAGTCAATAAATGAGGTCTAATAATATCTCCTGCCACAAAGTGTCCTTCTTTAGTCTTATGTCGATAAAAATCATCAACATCAAAGAATCCCTTTTCATTTCCTAATGACTCTAAACCTTCGATATCTGGTGACTGCCCAATCGCTGACACAATTAAGTCTGCTTCTAATCTTTGCTCGGTCCCTTCTATAGCAATAGGTTTGTTATCTTCAAATTTACATTCGGCAATTATAAGAGCTACAGCTCTACCTGATTCATCTTTTTCAACTTTTATAGGAAGTACACCATTAATTATTGTAACACCTTCATGAACTGCATCATTAACCTCTTGTTCTGCAGCAGTCATTTCTTCTTTTTGGAATAATGAGGTCAGTGTAACATTTGCACCTTCTTTAATTGCTGATTCTGAGACATCTTGAGCAACATAACCATGTACAACTGCCTCAGGAGATTCTTGTGGATTAAGATTAGAAATATGACCAAGTCTCCTTGCCACTGAGACAACATCGATAGAAGTATCGCCACCACCAACACAAACAACTTTCTTAGAACCAACTTTTAATCTACCTTGACAAAAAGCTTCTAAGAATGCAACTCCACTCAAACAATTTGGAGCATCGCTTCCTTCTATAGGTAGAGATTTTCCATTCCAGCAACCAATAGTCCATAAAACAGCATCATGAGAATTTTCAACCTCCTCCATTGGTATGTCTTTACCTACACGTTTATTTAAAACAACTTCAATGTCACCTAATTCAAGAATACGATTTATTTCGGCATCTAAAATATCTCTTGGTGTTCTGTAATTTGGAATACCATAACGCATCATTCCACCGAGTTTTTCGCGTTCTTCAAAGATAGTTGAGGCATATCCCATTTTTCGTAATTGATAAGCTGCTGACAAGCCAGCTGGTCCTCCACCTATAATAGCAACTCTCTCTTTGTTCAATTCAGGAGCAGGGTCAAATTTATACTTTTCTTTAAAGGCTTTATCTCCAATAAACTGTTCTACCGCATTTATTCCAACATAATCATCTACCTCATTTCTGTTGCAACCACTTTGACATGGGGCAGGACAAACTCTTCCCATTTGAGATGGAAATGGATTTGCACTGGTAGATCTTCTAAACGCATACTCTGACATTGACATTCCTTCAGGAGCTTTTTCTATACCTCTTACAATTTGTAGCCACCCTCTTATATCTTCACCTGATGGGCAACTTCCTTGGCAAGGTGGAGTTTTATGTATATATGTTGGACATTTGTGTGATGTGTCCTCGTTAAATATCTGTTTAGAGAAATCTGAATATTTGCTATCCCCATCTTCATATCTTCGATAGGTATTCTCTTCTTTCATTAAATTCACTGTTTTTTCAATCTTTGTCATAAAAGTATTACTTTATATAAGTTTATTATATTTTACTAATATTCGATAATTATAGCATAAGAATTATTGGCCTAAAGCTCTTTTTTATTCATTATCAAGGCATTACCGACAAGTTGGTGAAGGCTGATAATCTGGTCTAATTCGAAACCATAATATTGGAAAGCTTTGGAAAACTGGCTTTTACAAATAGCGCAAATCGCAGCCATATGAGTCACTCCATGGTCCTCTACTACCCTTTTTAACGCTTCCATCCTAGGTTGAGCACCCTTCATCCTTAATTCAATAAGATCATCCGTAAGCAGTCCTCCTCCGCCCCCGCAACAATATGTCTTCTCTTTAATGGTGTCTTCTTCCATATCGAAGAACTTATTAGTTGTGGCTTTTATAATATCTCTAGGAATCGTAAACTGACCACCAATAACATCACCCATATTGGATGCTCTAGCGACATTACATGAATCGTGAAAAGTTATTATTTTATCATCATTAGCCGACTTATCGAAAGTCAGAACATTTTTATTCATTAGATCATATGTTATTTCACATATATGCTGCGGCACTGGATATCTTGGATCAAGAAAGTCAAATGGCCCTGCAAGGGTATTAAGAAAGCTGTATGCTACTCTCCAAGCATGCCCACATTCACCAAAGACAATTCTTTTAACATTAAGTTTTATGGCAGCCTCTCTTATTCTTAATGCTAGTTTTTTCATATTATCATAGCTACCTATGAACATACCAAAATTTGCGGCTTCGCTAGCATGTGAACTAAGTGTCCAACTGATACCAGCCTGATGGAATACTTTTGCATAACCTATGAGACCATCAACATGTGGTTCTGCAAAAAAATCTGCTGATGGTGTAACTAAGAGAACCTCAGAGTCTTTTTGATCAAGTGGAAATTTAACATCAATTCCTATGTCATCAAGCACATCTTCCTCCAATCCCTCAAGAGTATCCGCTAATGCAGGCTCTGGTAAACCTAAATTGTTTCCAATCTTATGTACTTTGCCAATGATTTCATTACAGTATTTCTGGCCGACACCAACACTATCCATAATTTCTCTTGCAGCCATTGATATTTCTGCAGTATCAATGCCAATTGGACAAAAAACTGCACAACGCCTGCACTGAGAACATTGATGATAATACGAATACCAGTCATCGAGAACTTCTCTTGTTAAATCTACTGCTCCAACTAACTTAGGGAAGTATTTTCCTGGAAGTGTAAAATGTTTCCTATAGACACCTCTCATGAGATTTTGTCTCCCTACAGGCATATTGTGTGGATCTTTAGTTCCGAGATAATAATGACATTTATCGGTACAAGCGCCACACTGTATACATGAATCCATATATACACGTAGCGACCTATACTTCTTTAATAGTTCTCCCATTTTATCAAGTGCTTTATCTTGCCAATTTTCTACAAGTTCACCAGGATACCCTAGGCTCTGTTGAAATTCTTCATTGGATTTAAATGGTGCTAGGTGAGAGGTTGCCTCTTCAACTAGTTTTGGTATAGTTGAAAACTCTTTTAGTTCAGGTTTGTCAAATTCTTTTACAGCCATAACTATTCCCTAGTTTCCATTTTTTTTGCCCAGTCAGCAATGTGTCTGCTATCCCTTGCAGTATCTGTTTGATTTCTCGTAGGACTAAAAAATAGTCCTGGTGCATGCAATAGTTTACTATAAGGAAAGATAATCATCAAAACTAATACTAAAGTCAAATGCAAAAGAAGGACAAAGTCACTAGGTAATTCTGCCCATTGGAAGTACATTAAACCTATAAAAAATTGTTTTACTGCATAAATATCAGTATGCACCCACTTCATCGCAAGGCCAGATAATGCAATAAGTATAATCAATAACAACATTAGATAATCTGATGGATTTGAAATATAACGAACCCTATCGACAAATATTCTTCTACCTAAAAGCCCAAGTAGCCCAAAGACCATAACATAGCCAGCATAATGTCCTGCTGCTTGAACAACTTCCCAAGAAACCCAAAACCAGACTGGGTCCGTAAAGTATCTCAAATGTCTGAAAGCTGCTAGTAATAATGCGAAATGAAATAACCACCCGAACAACCAAGTCCATTTAGTGGCCGCAAATAAGCTTTCGAAAAACACCACTTCTCTTATGAGGCGGACAGCAACTCCTTTTTTAGTTTTTGGTGCAGGTGGTGTTGGAATTTTTAATGGTGCTGGTATAGTGGCATATTCATAAACCCTATAAGCTAGGCCTATAAATAGAATTAAGGTAGCCACATAAAACGATATTCCATAGAATATGGTTACAAATGACATACCTTATCTCTCCTAAATTATGGTATAAATTAAACGCAACCAGTTGGTTTAGGTAAACCTGCAAATTTACAAGCTTGCTTTCCTGGTCCATATGGAAATAACTCGTATAGATATTTACTATTACCTTTATCTTTTCCTAATTTTTTTCCTACTGCCTTTGTTAATACTCTAACAGCAGGTGCAATTTGATATTCTTCATAATACTCACGGAGAAAATTAATTATCTCCCAATGGTCTTCTGATAAATCAATATTTTCTGATTCTGCCATTACTGTTGCGACATCTTTTTCCCAATCATTTAGATTGGCAAGATAACCTTCTTCATCTGTTTCTAAAATTTTACCATTTACTTCTATTGTCATATTTTTATTTATCCT